>JBBQEA010000021.1:0-33783 GCA_038320245.1 Chitinophagales bacterium
ATAGTTCACTTCAAAATCAACTAGATATTCTTCCGGTATAAAAATCTTATAGCTCTCTTCGGCTAAATTTGATTGACGGGGATGTGGCATAGTATTTTTTATCCCAAAGTTACTCTTAGCACCTCAAAAGATTAATTAGCCCTGGTTTTTTACCATTTTAGCAATAGCCGTTTTTCTCTGTGACGATGTAAGTTTAAAAGTTCTTAATATTAGGATGGAGAAAAAAGAATACCTTTTTTATTTTTTTCAAGTAGTCATTAACCCTTTTATTGTAAAAGGGGGTAACAATCTTTTTTGATATTTAAAAATATTAGGTGGAGGCAAAAAGTTTTATGCTTACAAAAAAGGCGATCATCGCTCCAAAACTATCAGCAGCCCAATCAAGTAAGTCGAACTGCCGACCGGATATAAAATACAGCTGAATAAACTCTGTAGTGATGCCCCAAACACAGGTTGCCAACGTTATTTTAATGAACAACTGAAGCTTGGCCTGTTTGCTGTAACCGGCCTTTTTAAAAGGCATACAAAATAAAAAAACAATACCGCCGAATAATCCAGCATGTACAATCTTATCAAAATTTATAGAATCCAGGAAGTCATCTTTAGGAATATCCTTTCCGGGAAGGCAGATTAGGGTTAGCACTAATAAAAACCAGGCAATGCCTGGTAAAAAATTTATTACCCTTACTCCAACTGCAGAGGGCCTGTTATATTGTGTCATTATTGTAATTAAGAAACCAAAGCGCTATACGCTGCTGCATCTAGTAACGTTCCTACATCTTCGGTATTGTCTACCGTCATTTTAATCATCCAGCCATCACCATATGGATCGCTGTTAACCAGCTCAGGTTGGGCCTCCAATGCAGGATTTACTTCAGTAATGGTTCCTGTTACCGGTAAGAACAGATCGCTGACTGTTTTTACTGCTTCCACAGTACCAAAAACTTCATCAGCAGCCAGGGCTTTTCCTTTAGAGGCGATATCAACATAAACAATATCTCCCAATTCGCCTTGTGCAAAATCGGTAATGCCTATGGTGGCAGTATTGCCTTCTATTGATACCCATTCGTGGTCTTTAGTGTAGCGTAAATTTGCAGGAACGTTCATACTGTAAGTTTGAAAAGATAAATAATTCTATTTAAAAAAGAAACTGCAAGATAACCAACTACCCCGTTATTTTATAAGTATCTGTTTTATTTTTTTGTTTCAGGTTTTTCATCTGCCGGTGATAGTATTTCCATCCGCATCCTTATGTCATTGATAGGACGTTTAAAATTATCTACCGGTGCGGCTGCTATAGAATCTACCACTTCCATACCCGATTCTACTTCACCAAATACTGTATAATTCATATCAAGAAAAGGGGTACCTCCATTCATTTTGTAAGTCATACGTTTTGCAGGAGCGTACTTTATCCCTGATTGCTGTTCAATATTATTCAATTCGCCGTCGCTGATTTTTCTTCCCTGCACAATATAAAACTGGCAGCCGCTGCTGGCTTTCTCCGGGTTATCTGTTCTGGCAGCGCAAAGCGCACCTCTTTTGTGATACAGTGAAGAATCAAATTCAGCAGGAATTGTATAGCCAACATCACCCATGCCCAGCATTTCGCCGGCCGCACTTGTTTTACTTTTTGGATCACCACCCTGTATCATAAACTGGCTGATGACCCTGTGAAAAAGCAGGCTGTCATAAAAATGCTCCTTTACCAATTTTATAAAATTATCCCGGTGTTGGGGTGTTTTATTGTACAGGCGAATCACCATATCACCTGCATTGGTACTAATTTTTACCCTGGTAAAATCTTCGACAACTACGGTATCTGTAACAGCTTTAGCCGGTTTTACTGCCGATATTTTTACATTTTTTTTTATCGGTTTTTTTGCAGTTGTTACCGGCTTCTTTACTGGTTGTTTTTTAACCTGAGCCTGCAGTTGTACGGTAAAAAAAATTGTTATAATTAAACATACAATTTTAAAGATCCTGTTCATCATAATTAATTGTTATTGCTTTTGAGTTATACAATGTACCCAGTGTAAATAAATTGAATACTACCCATTGTTATTTGTTTAGAAATTATTTAGTGTTAAAGTTCGTGAATTATTTGTGTTTAGATGTTGAGGGAATTTAGAAAAAACCTACCTAATAAACCACCCTTAAATAACTTTCAAAAACGATCGGGAAAAAACTGGGAGAAATACAATAGCACGTGATCTTTCAAAAAATTTTCCTGCTCAATAAGAATGTAGGGCGGCAAAGGTTTTGCCAGGTTATAATGCGGCCATCCTTCTTCATCATATCCTTCCAGCGCATAATAACCACTTGGTGCCAGGATGGTACAAATGGCTATATGCATTAAATCCTGCTTTTGTTCTTTGGTATATTCCTGCTTGCCGGTGCCCAATTCCTGTACCCCTATCAAAAATAGAATTCCATCCATATCCGGTTTAATACCATATTTTTCTTTCAGCATAATCCGCAGCTTTAACCACCTTACCTGTAAATCGTCTTTCGCTTGTTGCATGCTGCAAATATAAGCACACAGCGGCTTAAGGGGTACAATGGAAAAGTTTACAATTAATAATAGTTTAGGAATAAAGTTGTGTTAAAGTCTTTGTCTATTTATATTAAAAGGATAATTTAAGTTTTGTTAATGACAAAACTTCTAGCAATGAATATCTTTTGGACATTGAAATAAAGATTTGTAAGGTAAGAGCATTATTGAGATTTTATATCCGATACTATTCAAAATTATTTGGTCGCCAAATATAGCGCTCCGATAGAACACCTCATCAATTCATATGAATTTTGCACCTACATGACGTTCCGATGGAAAATGAAAAGCATATCTTAAAAACACTACCAGACGTGGTAATAAGCAACCAAATTGCAAACTATAAGAATATCACTATAGTAATTTAATTTATCAAAAATATTATCCTCGAAAAAAGTGAATCCGATCAACAAATCTCCTCTAAAAACTTTTAACCAGGTAAGCAATCAGCAATATGCTGACTAATAATATAAATGAAGTAAGAACTGTAATGAGTGTGGATGAATGTTTGTAATTACCTGTTTTCAATTGCTTTTCTAATTGCTTATAACGCTTGTATAATAACACAGCTGTAAGAGTTCCAACAGCTATCAAAATGCTTCCTAATTCAAGACCGAAGCAAAACAATCTTTAATAGTACACAATACTAATAAAGTCGCTTTGGTTAACATGTTGCAGTTGGTGTTATTTTTTAGAACAATAGACAAATTTTCTTTCTCAACCCTAAATGATTTTGTACATTCAACCTGCATTGGTTTACTAAATATTGAAACAACCACCAATAAAGCCTGTTGCTGCTTGAATTTAAAAAAGGACAGTTTTAGCAAATTTCTTTTTACATGATTTTTAAATAAAAATAAAATAATTAGTCTTGGTTTGGAAGTGGATTGCCAGACAATAGTAAAGGCATTATTACAAAATTGCTGATTGCTAATCCACCATTTGAAGAATAAATGTTACTTACTAACTATTTAGACGTTAGGACACAAAAAACAGATACTATTGCAGCCAACATTTAAATGCAAATAACGACACAATATCTTCTTAAAAGACTAATAAATGTTGCGGTTGCAGGTTAAATAAAAGATATAAAATAAATTAAATAGAAATGGAGAATAGCAAAGTAATAGCGGTATTTGACGCCAGGCAAATTCGGAGGCACTATGACGAGAAAACTGAGGTCTGGTATTTTTCTTTGGTTGATATTGTAGAGGCCCTAACGGATAGCACCAATGCTACCGACTATCTTAAAAAACTACGAAAAAGAGATGCCGAACTAAATACTTACCTAGGGACAAATTGTCCCCAGGTACCCATGCTAACCAATACAGGGAAAAACCGTAAAACATTGGCTGGCAATGCCGAACATATATTCCGTCTCATCCAATCCATACCATCCCCAAAAGCCGAACCATTTAAACAATGGTTAGCTAAGGTAGGGTACGAGCGAATGCAGGAGATAAACGACCCGGGCCAAAGTATAGGTAGGGCAAGAGAAAACTGGCACAAACTGGGGCGTAGCGAAAAATGAATACAACAACGAATGACCGGGCAAGAAACCCGAAATAAGCTAACTGATTATTGGCAAGAAAGTGGCGTAAAAAAGGGTGGAGAATTTGCTGCACTTACCAATATTATACACCAGGAATGGACAGGATTAACCGTAAAAACACATAAAGATTTAAAAGGCCTAAAATCTCAAAACCTACGAGACCACATGAGTGAAGCCGAGCTTATTTTTACAGCCTTAGCAGAATTGAGTACAAGACAAATAGCCGAAACCGAAAAAGCCGAGGGATTACAACAAAAAGCAGTTGCCGGCAAAAAGGGCGATACAGTTGCCAAAAATGCCCGAAAAGAATTAGAAGCTCAAACAGGTAAAAGTGTTGTTACAGGTGAAAACTTTCTGCCACCAAAAAAAGAGAATAAAAAATTGAAATAAAATGATGGGATATCAATGATAATGTATAAAAATTATTGTGTTGTTCCTGTTGTAACTATCCACCAAATTCGCAACTGATTTTTATAACCCTAACTGGTAAAGTTTTACCTTATAAATACCGGGGCACTCCACTTGTTGCTGTTGTAAGCCAGCTTCTAAATTTGTATTTAAAACAGGTATAGGTGCCAACACTTGTTTAACAATTATTTTTCCTTTTTCGTTCCGAACGGAATAGCTACGACCTCTTGCAAATAAATAGGAATTATGCCAGGTTTCATCCCCATTCAAATAACGAGATGTAGACCAGGTGCCTTTACTGAATCCTCCTTCTTGCACTTGTCCTATAATTTTTTTATCCTTTCCGTTCAATGAAAAGAAACTAACCTTCATATTAATTCCTGCAATCAAAAATTCCTCGTCGCCTGTTTGTATTATGATCCCGTAACCATTTTTTCCTTTTTCAATAAATTCAACAAAACATTGGTATTGGCCAACACTTACACTTACGGTATCCTCAACTCCTTCCCTTAGAATTGCCTTCATTTTCCCCGTACCCTGGTACATTGCAATCAGCGGTAATAACTCATCTTTTAGCAACTTAAAACTCAATCCATAAGCATTGTCTGCTATTAACGATTCAATACCAAAAGGACCAAAGCCTAGTGCATCATGGGCTGCAAATGCATACCAGGCTTTGCCGGGATTGCTTCGCTCACATTCAGGGATAAACAGTGGATTCTTTTTGGAATGTCGGGAATACATACTGCATACTTCTTTAAAATTCGGCAGGTAAATATCAGGAGCTAAAAAATCAATTGCGGGTGCAGCCGCTTTATAAATATCCATCACTTTTGATACCGGACCACCGTTAGGGAATTTACCGGGCGATTCTTCCGGATACTGCACCACCCATGCATTAACATACATGGGTAGTGCCAGTATAGCTTTCCCCTGTTTACACAATTCATTGATATAGCTTGCATATTGCCATGTCAAAAAATAATTTTGAGCTGCATAATTCTTTTCACCAAATAATTCACTCCAATTGCCTTTTTGTTTTTGTCCGTTTTCCTGCCAGGATATGCTCAGCTCCGGTTCAAGATTGGTTTTATTTGCCAACAGATAATTTACCAACGTCTGCGGTACTTGCTCCTTGTATTTTTTTAAGGCTATCTCATTATAATCCATTTCTGAAAAAGCACCTACTTCATTTTCAGGTTGCATCATGATGATAGTATGATGAATGTCTTTCACTTTAATATACTTCATTAGCGTTGCGAATGCCTTTACATCCGCTACCATTGCGGCCTCGCAAAAAGGAGATATTGCGGTCATGCTTTCACCTACTTTATTCTTAATCCTGAAAAAACGTTGTGCATCTTTTTTAACCCAAAGTGGCACATAAGACGACTCTCCGTTTTTCCAGGAGGCGAACCAAATTAAAACAACTTTAAGCTTTTTTTCATTTGCATTTTTAAGTATAAAGTCAATCAGCGAAAAATCAAACTTGTCCTCCATCGGTTCAAACTGTTCCCACGCAACAGATGCAATGACGGTATTCACGTTCATATCTTTTGCATTTTGCATTGCCTCGCTAAAATATTCAGGAGTTGATGAAGTGGAATTATGCAACTCTCCAGCCACCATCAAAAAAGGTTTTCCGTCCACGATTAATTGTGTATGATTTTGCAATGTTTTTAGATACGGTATTTGTGTGGGAGTGCTTTTCTTTAAATTAGTTTGCGCATTTGTGGTAAAAATATTGATGCAACATATACATCCCAAAGCAATCAGATTGTTCAAACTAACTTTCATACAATTTTCGATTTATTAATTAATTCATATCTCGGTTTTGTAAAGCTATCACATAACCAGATTTTATTTTTTATTTCTCAACTATAGTCATCGTTTACTAGGTTAAAAAATTTAATGGCGACCCGGGTTTTAAATTCAAGACCGAATCGCCATTAGAAAAACTTACCGTAAAAGGGACACTTGTTGCAGCGTTTGTAGTGCTCCATGCAATGGCAACTGAAACAGAATTTCTTTCTAGTTTTGCAGAGAAACCAAGTTGTACTGCCGCTTCATTTGATAGCAACTGTACAAGTGAATTACTGATTACCTGGTCATTTATTTTTTTTGATTCCAGTCTCGTTTCTGCCGGCGGCAAAATTGCATCAGGAATAATCACAGCCTTCTTACTACATGCAAAACCAGGTAGCAGCATTAGCATTAAAATATGCTTCATTAAAAAGTTTTGCATTATGCGCTACAGTAAATCATTACCTCGCATTAGAGCCTGCCCTTTGCTTGCAAGCTCAGCATGGCTTGTATTTGCACAGGCGTTAGTTCAGTGCTATAAATTCTTACTTCGTCCAGTTTGCCATCGTACCCTTTAATTGACTTGCCCCATTGTTGGTCTGGCGTTACGCCTGTATCTGTATTTCCTCCAAAAATGATTTTAGTTGCCGGGTCATTAAACTGAAGATTAGAAAAACTATTTTTTACTTGTGGATATGTATTGCTGCCGCCTGCATCTACCCATCCATCACTTTTCCATTGTGCACCACCTTTATAAATATTAAATAATTTAGTAGATGAATTGTAGGTAAATGTCCAGTTTACCCAATTATTGTACACCGATCCGGTCCATAAATTATTAAACCAATCTTCAGGTCCGTCCCACCAATTTCCTGTGCCAGACATATTTCTAACATGGTATCCAAATTGAGAGGTTGCTGCATTTGTACGATCGGATCCGGGGTATTTTAAGAAATTGAAATTCCCGCAAAATGGGGCATTCCAGCTTTGAAAATTGGAAGGATTTGTAATGGTAATAATATTAGCCCAATTATCGTCAGTAGTTGTAGTACTAGGATAATACATCCAAAAGCTAAGCGTGAAACTTCCATTTACTTTTGCTATTTGACTAGAAATATCTGCAACAGCATAACCAGTTGATGCACCTTGTAATGCTTTTCCCACATACCCATCTGCAAAACTCACATTTGTTCCAACTCCTTCTTTTGCCGACACATTGTCTTTGAGATTGTCATCAAAATTCCAGTAAGCCACTAACTTATCCGGGCTAATTTCACTAACATTCGAATACCCGTTTACCACAAACATAGGAGCATAATCAGCCGCATTGTATTTTTTGTAGCAGGATGATAATAGTATAGTCGTAGTGAATACTACAACAATTGTTTTTAAAAAATTTGATTTATCTGTATACATGATTTTTAATTTTTCGGTAATAAATATTTTTTAATAATTGTGTGAGGGTGAATCTTTCATCCTGTTTTGAACGTTGCAATCATTTTCGGTCGGTGGGCATACCGACCGAGGATATGCGGTGGTTGGTGTCCCCACCAACCACATTGCATCCGTTTAATTATAACCCGGGTTTTGTATTAATTTACCTCCGCTTAAAAGAATCTCATTGTACGGTATTGGCCATAGCTCGTTTTTGTTGGCAGTCCAACCCTTTGTGGCAAAAACCGTTGCCGCTCTTCCCTGCCGAATCACATCGAAGTAACGGTCATTTTCCATCGCCAATTCCAACCTTCGTTCATTCCATATTGCTGTACGCAAGCCAGTTTGATCAGTTGCGGTTGTTGCAGGTAAACCGACTCTGTTTCTAACTTTGTCCAGGGCATCTGTAGCTAAGGCAACATTACCCAACTCGTTATTAGCTTCGGCATTCATTAATAAAACTTCTGCATAACGAATGGCTAAAATATTCTTTTGGCATCCCCTTGGATAGCCTGGTACATAATAACTGGAGGGTACATAATTTTTTTGATTGTAACGGATATTGTCATTCCCGCTTTGAACAATATTGTCGCCACCCACTGTTTCAGGAACCATAATAATTGTTGCATTCATCCGGGTATTATCGTTGCCCGTTGTAAACGCACTAATCAATTCCTGGCTTGGAATATTCCAGCCCCATCCGTTTTGATTTTCCGGTGTTTGACATTCTGAATTTTGTGACCAGGGGAATGATGCGCCATTCTCTGCACCAACAATTAAATCGGCTTGTATTTCAAAAACTGATTCAACACTCAGCTTATTGGGTATCGTAAATAAATTGGAATAATTATTGAAAAGATTGTACACGCCGGAGGCAATTAGTTTATCCGTATAAGCTTTCACCTCGTTCCATTTTGCAGCGTTATCCTTTGTCTGGTACATGGCAGCTTTTGCATACAGTGCTTGTGCAGCACCTTTTGTAGCTCGTCCATTATCAACCGCTGCTGAATACGTAACTGGCAGCACGGACTCTGCATCTTTCAAATCTTTTTCAATTGCGGCCCACACTTCTGCAATGGGTGACCTGCTCCTGTTAAATTCTTCCGGGCTTTTTGGCACTTTCAAATGCAATGGCACGCCACCATAAGCCCTTGCTAAACGGAAGTAGCAATAGGCTCTCACAAATTTTGCTTCGGCTAAATATCTGGTTTTAAGGTTTGCATCAACCACCGCCATTGTATCCACATTATCCAGCACCTGGTTGCATAAATTAATCTCGCCATACAGCCCTGCCCAAAACGAACCAACAAACTGGTTGGAGGATGTTACGCTAAAATTATCAAACTGATACATCTCAGGTATGTCACTTTGCTTGGCTCCCGGATCAGCATCATCTGAGCCCAGACTTTCTATGGCTACAGAAGCGATGCCTACCTGACCCGCAGTTCGGAGGCCACCGTAAATAGCATTAACCGCAACGTTTGCATCTTCTTTTGTTTTCCAAAAACTTTCCACGCTGGTTTGGCCTTGTGGTTGAACCTCCAGAAAATCCTTTGAACATCCGCCTATAAAAATCAATGCGGTGAATGGAATAATCAGAATTCGTATAAATTGAAGAGAAATTTTCATATAGTTTTTTTAAAGTGTCAACGTAATACCAAATGTGTAATAAGCAGATAATGGATACACACCAGCATCTATTCCTGCGTTGATTGGACTGTTTCCTGCAGCAGTAACCTCTGGTGAAAATCCTTTGTACTTGAAAAAGGTAAATGGATTTTGTATTGCTGTAAATACCCTTAGGTTATTAATTTTCCACTTTCGTAATGAATGAAAATTATAGGCGGCATTGATGTTACGTACACGTATATAACTTCCATCTTCTACCCAGAAAGTATTCGGATGCGTATTCATTCCATGCAACAAATTACCGGAGGGATAGGTAGTTGATGTTCCAGGTCCGTGCCAATGCTTTGCATAAAATTCTTCTGTAAAATTTTCTATTCCATATCTCTTGCCCATGTTGGCATTATAAATTTCCACACCCGCTACTCCCTGCAAGTCTACAGACAAATCAAAATCATCATAACTAAATCCAAGATTTATCCCGAATAAATGCCTGGGGTTGGGATTACCCATAAAAATTTTATCATTGTCATCAATTGATCCATCGTTGTTTTGATCTTTAAACATTAAATCTCCCGCCATAGCAGATTTACTTTGTGCCGATTTTTGAACCTCAGTAATTGATTGAAAAACACCTACTGCTTCATAACCGTAAAACATACCGATGGGTTGGCCAACACTTGTTCTGGTAAGAGGTATTTGAGACGGGTTACTGTAATACCCGCCGTACAATGCATTTGCACCGGAGTTTACAGCACTTACTTTGTTTGTATTGTAAGCATAGTTACCGGATATCGAATAATTGATATGTCTGCCGATTTTATTTCTCCATCCAACACTCAACTCCACACCGCTGTTTCTGATGGTTGCCTGGTTGGCATTGATACCACCGCCCAATCCACTCGATGCCAAAATTGGAACAGTAAAAATTGCATCTTTTGTATCCCTGTTGTAAACATCAAATTCAAACGATAATCTGGAATTCAATAAGGTTGCCTCCAGCCCTACGTCGGTGCTGGTGCCTTTTTCCCAATACAAATAAGGAGGTACGATGGATGTAATACTTCTCGACGTATAAGCTGCTCCGTTCCACACTGCATAACCCAATGGAGAGGCCGTGAGGGTTGTAATGTTTCCCGGCACACTTTCGTTGCCGTTAATACCCCAGCTGGCACGCAATTTCAACATATCAAACAACTGCTGTTGTTGCATAAATTTTTCCTTGCTAATTACCCAAGCAGCACCAATAGCAGGATAATATCCCCAACGATAATTGCCGGTATATTTTGACGAACCATCAGAACGGAACGTAAAGTTTACAAGATACCTGCCATCATAGCCATAATTAATTCTTCCAAAATAAGATGCACCAGTTGCCAATGAACCTCCGTCGTACGCAGTAGTGGGGTAGGCGCTTGAGTTAGATCCCAAACTCAAATATAGTTGTCCGTCATAATTGTTGGGTACATTTCGTGCAGTGCCTGCAATGTAGTAGCTTTTATCCCGTCGGGCAGATTGTGCCACCAATACTTTCAGGTAATGTTTTTTACGGAATGTATTTTCGTAAAAAAGCATATTTTCCAACTGCCAATTCTTTGTTTCGGACCTTGATATATACAACGATGACACATCATTCAATTGGCCTGTTGTAGCTTTGTAAACAGGTGTATAATTTCGCTGCTCACCCCTGTTATATTCAAAATTAAAACTGGTTCTGAAATTGAAATGTAAGGGCAATTTAATATCTGCATACGTGTTACCTACCAGCAACAGGCTCTGACTCTGCTGGTTATTATAATCAAGCGTAACCTGTGGGTTTGCAATTGAATTCAACGAATAATCTATCGGGTCACCATAAAATCTATCAATATATCTAACGGGCAATACTGGGGGGGCAGCATAAGCTTGCCGGAATATGTCTCCGTTGATGTCGTTCGATTTATTATTTGTGCCAAATAAATTATAGCCAATTTTCAGAAAAGAAGTTGCCTTAAATTCATTTTGCAGTTTCGCTGTAAAACGTTTATAGTTTTGCTTTTCTACAATCCCTTGCTGGTCTAAATAAGAAAGCGAATAATTATAAGTAACCTGATCATTTCCACCTCTAAACGAAAGTTGATGATTGGTTATGGAAGCCTGCCGGAATAACTGGTGAAACCAATTGGTGCCGGTTCGATCGCTTGTAGCAGGATTGTAAATAGCGTTAGGCCCATAGATATCAGCACCACCATTCAACATACTTACTTCATTCGCAATGGTAGCATATTGGTAGGCGTTGGCCATTTTCAATTCGTTGGTAATGGTTTGTACACCTGCCGAACCAGTATAGCTAATGGTTGGTGTGCCGGCTTTGCCTCTTATTGTTGTAATCACTACCACTCCGTTTGCGGACCTATTACCATAGATAGCACCCGCAGAAGCATCTTTTAAAATGCTGATACTTTCAATATCCGAAGAATTCAAAAAACCGATATCATTTGTCCATACACCGTCAACAACATACAAAGGATTTAATCCGCCATTGATAGAACCCACTCCTCTAATTCTTATCTGCGGCGAAGCGCCAGGCGAACCATCATTTGTAATTAGCACACCGGCAACTTTACCTTGCAATCCACTGATGGGATTTACGGACGGCTGCTTTGCAATCTCCGATCCTTTAATAACCGATACAGGTGCCGTTACATCAATTTTACGTTGTGTTCCATAGCCTATTACTACTACATCCTGTTGTAAATTTGTAACCAATGAAAGCTGAACAGTTAAATAGGTTTTACCATCAATTCTAACCTCCTTTGTTTCTCGTCCAACAAAAGAAAACACCAATATTTCGGATTCATTTTCTGCGATGTCAATCGTAAACTCACCAACGCTATTTGTTGTGCCACCCTTGCCTGTAGCTTTGTTTACAATAGTAACCCCTTCTAAAACATTGCCTGATTCGTCGGTTACTTTTCCCTTTACCAGCTTTACAGTAACTGCCGGCCCAGTTAAAATACGGGGGTTGGTTTCAATAAACTGTACAGCGTTTTTTAAAATGGTAATCGTTCGGTTTTCCATCACCCAGGTAAGCGGCTGGTCTCTGAAAATTGTATTCAGTGCCCCTTCGAGTGTAACATCTTTTAATTGAATGGTTACCGGTTTAGATTGCCGAATTAATGCAACATCGTAAAAGAACACATAGCCTGTTTGCTGTTCAATCACTTTGAAAACCTGTTTCAACGGAACATTTTTGCCGGAAAAATTTACAGTTTGGGAATTTCCTGAAGCGGAAACCTGTAAAAAAGCAATCGTCATTAAGATAACACTCAATCTCATAGCAAGAATTGTTTGATGAGTAAAGAAGCGTTTACTCAAACTAATAAATTTCATAGTTTTGCATTGTTTGTGTTTAAGAATAAGTGATGCGTAATTATTGTTTATTCAGGCAACTCAAACGATCGTTAAAATGTTCGTAGCATTTTAATGGTGCCCGGCTAAACTTCTAGTCGGGTTTTTTTTTGACTATACCCAAAGTCGGTTTTTCTATTTCATAATTATCAGTTTTTGTTTTTCAGTTTTGTAATGAACATTGTTCTTTTCTAAAATCCGTAGTATCTGTGATAGGTTTAAGTCTCTTTGCATTTTACCTCCAAACTCTCTTTGAGGCACCGGACCCTCATAAACGATGTCTACATCGTACCAGCGGGAAAGTTGTCGCAATACCGTCGGCAGGTCTGCATCGTCAAAATTGAAAATGCCATTCTTCCATGCCATCACTTGATCAATATTGACAGTTTTGTTTAAATCGATTTGTCCATTTGCCTTTAACTGAGCCTGTTCTCCGGGAGCTATTAGTCGGGTGTAATGTGTTGCAAGTGCAGTAACCCGTACGCTTCCTTCCAGTAGGGTGGTATTGATGGAAGGCTCATCTGTATAAGAATTTATATTGAAGTGAGTACCTAATACTTCTACCTCCGTTTTTCCATTTACATTTACTTTAAAAGGCATGGAAGCATTTTTCACAACTTCAAAATATGCTTCGCCGCTTAGGTCTATTTTCCTTTCCTTACCTGTAAAATTGGTAGGGTACCGGATAGTACTACCCGAATTCAACCACACTTTACTTCCATCTGGCAATACCAGTTGGTACTGTCCACCCCGGGGCGTACTGAGTGTATTATAAAGTATTTTCTCCGGGTCTGTTTTTGATACATCATAAGCCAGTTGTCCATTACCGCTTTTCAAAACAGTTGCGCCACCTTGTTGCGCCACAACACCGTTGGAGGTACTATCCAACATGATTGTACTGCCATCATCCAATGTAAGCAGGGCTTTATTTCCTCCCGGTAAAATATCGTCCGCTTTAGAAGGCTTCATTTCTGTTTTTACAATATCAACAGAAGGCGTACGACTTAACCAAAACCAACCACCAGCTGATAAAAGCAAAGCGAGTGATGCCGCAACGGCAAGGCGGCGCCAGATGCTTATTCTTTTGATGCTATCATTACTAATTGAAATAACCGGTGTTTTACCTGTTTGTAAAATTGTATTTAATACGGCCTCCGCAGCAGCATCGGGCATGGTATAGCGGACATCACGTTCGTTGATCAATTTATCAATTTGTTGTTGCAGGTCTACATCATTACCGGACTGCTGGAGTAATTCCATGAGTTGTGCCCGTTCTTCGGGTGTGCAGGTTTTATCTACATAACGTTGTAACAAATATTCGAGAGATGCAAGCATAAATCAATTGTAATTTTTAATACCCGATCGTTAACAGGTATAAGATGATATAATAAGAGACGATTCTGGATTAGACTTTGGGTGAGTGCAATTAAAAAAAAATTACAATCTTTATTTGCATAAGTCTAAAATGCCTAGGAAGTCTCTATTTACTTTTTTGCCTTGATGCAAAAAAGTAACAAAAAAGATCAAGGCTACAGAAAAAAGGCTAAAAATTTGAATGATTTGCTAAAATGAAATTAGCTCAAGCTTTGGAATATGAACAGGCATGTGTGCGACTTACAAACAAACTACAATTCCAAACATTTGTAACATCAATTTCATTTCTTAACGCCAATCATTCAAATTTTCTTAACGCCTTTTTTCTGAGGCCGCAAAGAGTCTGCGACCTATCTTTATTAACCTATAAAAAATATTTTTTTGGGGTATAAAAAACAGCATTTTCGAACATTGGCACAATTACCAACCGCTATAAACGAAGCGTTAAAAGCAATAACAATAAGGTATCAATATGGGCCAGGCAATAAGCACGTATCGATCGCATAGCTTGTGCAAGATGGGTCTTTACAGTTTCTGAAGAGAGCTGAAGTTCATCCGCTACTTCATTTCGTTTATATCCCTTTTCCTTCATCAATTTGTAAACCTGTTTTTGTTTGGCGGGCAAACTGTCAACCGCACGTTTTAATATCTCTTCATATTGTTTTTGTACAAGTTGGTTTTCCGTATCGGAATAAAAAATGGGCATATCCTGAACTGCCATCTTTTCGATGCTTTGCCTTCGGGCAATAAGCTTCATCGCAGAAAAAACATAATTGCGTGTAATTGTAAAAAGATAAGCTTTGAAATGTAATACCTCACCGAAAGTTTCCCGGCGCAGCCAAATTTTTAAAAAAGTATCCTGCACAATTTCCTCGGCAATCTCGGTTGACTCAGTTAATTCATAAGCAATTGAATAAATTTTGTTTCGGTAATTATTATACAAAATTGAAAATGCAGCTTCATCGCCCTGAGCTATCAGCAGTAACAATTGTTGCTCACTATATGGAGGAGTTTCAGGCAAAGCAGTTAGTGTTTGAATATCAAAACTAATGAAATGGCCCGAGCAATCTTTGACTTTACAAAGCAGTATCCTACCACGCAGTAAGAATTATCATGTAGTTTTTCTTTTTTGTAAAAAAGAAAATGATGTCCCGTTTAATTAATACAAGCTGGTTTAGGTAACCAGTTTATCTCAAGTATTGCATGTAAAAATTTATAGATTATCAAACGAAAAGTTGTTGTAGTCATTTTCGCTTTTGGGAAGGTATTTCAATTGCCAGCTTTGTACTAACCGGCTCACCAAAATTTGGTGTGCCATCTTTATTCCATTTAAAAGGCTGTGTACGGGGTGAACGAAATCTCCCGCAACCCTGCCCTGGCTTATCATTGGCATGATACAGTATCCAGTCCTGCTGCCCATCTGGTGATTTAAAAAAAGAATTATGCCCCGGAGCGTACACTCCATTTGCAGGGCTTTGTTTAAAGACAGGCTGCGGATTTTTTATCCAGGATTCTGGATCCATCAAATCGCTTTCCGCAGCAGCAGTAAGCATACCCAATGCATAAAAATCTGTCCAGCAACCACTGGCAGAATAAATCAAAAAAAGTTTATCATTATGCGATAATACTTCAGGGCCTTCATTTACATTTACATGCGGCACATCGTTGGCGTTGTTTAAATCGCCATGTGTTTCCCAATCCAGTTCAGGACTTGATATTTTAGACCTTTTATTATCCAGCGTCCAGGGATTCATCATTTTCGCAATGTATATATTCTGTTGCCCGTTTGTATCCCCCTCCCATCCAGACCAGATAAAATACAACTGCTTTTTGTGTTCAAATACAGAACCATCAATAGACCATTTATCATCCGGCGTAGTAAGTTTTCCTTTCATTTTCCATTTTCCTTTTAATGGATCAGGTGAACTATTTTCCAACACCCAAATTCTGTGGTCAGCATTGTTACCACTGTCGGCAGCAAAATAGATATACCATTTCCCTTCTAAAAAATGAATTTCAGGTGCCCATATTTCTTTGGAATATGGTCCTTTCGTTGGGGGAGTGAAAACAATTTTTTTTTGCGCCGTTTTTAAAGTGGCGATGCTGGGGGTTTTCCAAATAGTTATATTCTTTCCTGTAGTGTGTGTGTAATAATAAAAACCATTTTTATACACACACCATGGATCTGCGCCAGCACTAAAAAGTGGGTTGGTAAAGGTTTTAGCAGATTGCGCCTTTACAGTCGTCACTAAAGAACAACACAATAAGGCTGTACAAATTATTATTCTTACCATTTTTGTAACTGCAAGTTTATAGAAGAAATAAGCACTTTTATTTTTTTACAGAAAACCTGTACACCGAACTCGTTTTATAAATTTTGTCTGGTTCCAAAACTGTTGATGGAAATGCAGACTGATTGGGCGAATCCGGAAAGTGCTGTGTCTCCAAACAGAAAGCCGTTCTAAAATTATCCATGCCGCCATCCTTCATTTTATTTTTTGATTGCATAAAATTGCCCCCATAAAATTGAAGTCCGGGCTCCTGTGTCAGCACTTCCATTTCAATACCGGTTTTATCGCCTGTAATAATTGCTGCGGTATTTAAACCGGTTCCTTTGTTTTCATTCAATACAAAATTATGGTCGTAGCCCTTACCATTTTTTAGCTGCATATCTTTTGCATCTACGCTTTTTCCTATTAATGTTGGTGAACGAAAATCAAATGGCGTATTCGCAACCGGTTCAATTGTTCCATTTGGGATTAGTGTGGAATCAACAGGTGTGAAGTAATCAGCGTTTATCATCAACAAATGATTATTGATGGTGCCGCTGCCCTGCCCGTTTAAATTAAAGAACGCATGATTGGTAAGGTTCACTACTGTTTTTTTATCTGTGGTTGCTTCGTAATCAAGTTTCAGTTCGTTGTCATAAGTCAACGTATAAATAACTTTCACCTGCAGGTTACCGGGGAAACCTTCTTCCATATCTTTTGATAAATAGGTAAGCTCTAAAACACTATCGCCTGATTGTTTTGCATCCCACACAACAAATTGAAAACCTTTTTTTCCGCCATGCAATGTATTGGGGCCGTTATTAGTTGCCAATGTATATTGTTTACCATCTAATGTGAATTTCCCTTTGGCGATACGGTTGCCATAGCGGCCAATAGTAGCGCCAAAGTAAGGTTCGGTACTGCTTTGGTATTGCTGCACACTGTCAAATCCAATCACAACATCCGTTAGTTTTCCGTCTTTATCAGGCACTAATAAACATACTAGTCTGCCTCCATAATTGGTTATAGCGGCCTGCATACCATGGCTATTTTTCAAAAAATACAGATCCGTTTTCTTGTTATCAATGGTTTGTTGAAAAGCAGTTTGGGGAGGAAGCATGCTGGTGGATTTTGCAATGCTGTCACTTTCCGTTGCGGTAGTTTTTTCTGTTGCATTGTTACAACTTACTTCTGTCACCAGCAAGGCGATTGCAAAAATTAATTTGAAAAATTTCATACAGGAATCGTTAGGTTATTAATAATTTTTAACACGGCTTCAACGTAAAACAATAGCTTCTAAGGCTTTCACATTTAGAGTACTTATGCGATGCAAACTTCCTATTCCCCTGCTGGTATGTTCAATGCCGTACCTGCTTTTACCGGGATACCAAAATTAGGTGTACCGTCTACATTCCAGCTAAATTTTTGCATCCTTATATTTCTTGCTGTTCCACAACCTTCGCCGGCATTGGTATTGGCGTGATAGATAATCCAATCTTCAGTACCATCCGGTGATTTAAAAAAAGCATTATGGCCTGGGCCGTATGCATTATTGGAAGGTTGTTTTGCAAATACGGGTTGTGCATTTTTTGTCCAGTCTGCAGGTAGCAACGGGTTACCGCCATCTTTTAAAGTAAGCATGCCCAATGCATAATCATCCGTCCAGCAACCACTGGCAGAATAGATAAGGAAAGTTTTTCCACTGTTATTTTTTAGAATTTCCGGTCCTTCATTTACAGGCCCTCCATTTACTTCCCATGATAACTCGGGCTGTGTAAGTTTTATCGCAGGCGCCTCTATAGTCCAGGCATTGGTCATTTTGGCGATATAAATATTTTGATTTTGCACAGTCATATTGGGCCGGCCGCTCCAGATAAAATATTTGTTGCTATTGTATTCCAATACTGTTCCATCAATAGCCCAGAAATCTGCATCGGTAGTGAAAATCCTCCCTTTATCAACCCAAGTACCCGACAGCGGGTCTGCATTACTGTTTTCTAACACCCATGTACGTTGCGTATTGTCCGGGCCACTGCCAGCGGTGTAATACACATACCATTTGCCATCTAAAAAATGTAACTCCGGTGCCCATACATTGGATGAATTGGGTGTACCAGGAGCTGCGGAAAAAATAGTGGTGATGGGGGCACTGTTTAATTTTGACATTGTTTTTGTTTTCCATAACGCTACCCTGTTGCCCAATGTATGAGCGTAATAATAAAAGTCATCTTTTTTTATTACCCATGGGTCGGAGCCACTTAGCAACGGATTTGTAAATGTGTTGGCTGCAGGTGGCGGAGACGGCGGAGGAGGATTATTGACTGAATTATTTTTGCTGCAATATGGAGCAACTGCTATTACTGTAAACAGTAATAATAAACCGGTTATTTTTTTTAACTGCAGCATGATGATTGATTTATAATTACGGATTGTTTCAAAAACTTTATTTCAATCTTATTTTTTTTGAGTGATGTTTCTTATAAAATCCACTTCGGTTTTTTTATAAGGAGTTCCATCCGTTCTAAAAATATCATGGAACCACAATACAGGCTCCTCTGTATATTTTACCTGCCAGCTATCCCAGGGATATATCGTTTGCATTTTACCATCTACCAGGCCCCAGTTAAATGCGGCCACTTTATATTTTTTTGCCACGGGCAAAGATGTTTCAAAAAAACTCCCATTGCCACGAGACATGTACTCGGTGCAAATAACAGGCCGCTCGTAACGTTGTAACTGAATCACACACTTTTCAAAATCATCTGCACCTCCATAGTTATGAAAGGAGATAATGTCCGACTCTTCTACCATTAATTTTTCTATTGCCCGCAAACTATCGTGACTAATCCAATTACCAGCCCAAATACCAGAAGTAATGGGTTGAGAGGGATTGGCTGATCTTGTCCATACAAAAACTTTTTTAAGCAGGTTGTGTACCAGTTCTACTTTACTATAGGGCTCAAAACGGCCATAACTTTTATCATTTGTATTATCCGGTTCGTTCCATACATCCCAGCCCAAAATCCGATTATCATTTCTGAAAAAAGATACAATGTCGGTAACATATTTTTTAAGCCGTGGATATTGCTTTGCATCTTTTAATGCATCAGCACCCGGGCTTTGCACCCAACCGGAATTATGTAAAAATGGCGCAGGTTCATGTTGCTTGCCTTTATGTGGAAAAGGGTCCCAGCAGGAATCGAACAATACAAATAATGGCCTGATACCATGACGGCTTGCAATCCGTAGTATTATATCGATACGCTTTTTAAATCCCTGTGGGTCTTGCTGGTAAGCAAGGTCATGCAAAAAAATCCGCATAGTATTCATTCCGATAGATGCAGCTAATTTAAACTCCCGGGCAATTGTAGCGGTATCAAAAGTCTCGGCCTGCCACATTTCCAGTTCATTGATGGCGGTGCTTGGGAGAAAGTTGGCGCCTACAAGCCAGGGCTGTTTGCTATACCAGTTGGTTGCTTTTTCTTTTGTCCATATTTGCCTGATTTCTTTAGTATTTTTTTGTGCAGTAGTCTGCAATAAAAAAAATGACAGAAGTATTGGTAAAATAATTTTCCTGATTTTCATCAACACGATTTTTGTTTATTAAAAAATATCTGCGGAGTTATCCTACTGAGAAATTTAAACCTTATTTTGAAAATATAATGATAAAACCCTTGCACTCTAAAAATGATTTCCTATCATTTTTAGAGCTTGTAAAAAGGTACAAAATAAATAATACCGATTATATTCTGTTGTTAGTCCAATACCGAAACCGATCGGCATAGGTCGGTATTTACCAAATCCATTCACACTGCACCATTGCACATAATTTCAGCCTGTACATCCCAATAGCTATCGAGCCTGTAATGAAATTATATTTGGCATAACATTAGCGAAGCCTGCTTTCATTATAAAATAAACAACATTGGTTGATGTCATGAAATTTCAGGCTCCGATTTGTTTTAATAATTTGGGTTCTGTTTCAGGTTTGGATTAATATCCAAATCGAAAAGAGGAATTGGCAAAAATTCATGCTTCCCAACAATAAAATTACGAAAGGCTGCATCCCTTGAAGCCAGCGCTGGAGATAAATCGCCCCAACGGGAAAGGTCTTCCCAACGATGGCCTTCTGCTGAAAGTTCTGTTATACGCTCATGCTTTAATTGAGCCAGAAACTGGTCTTTATTTAATCCCGGCATTGCAACACTTAAAGCAGTAAGCCCGGCTCTTTGCCTCACCTTATCAACAAAAGTATAAGCCTGTGCTGTTTGACTAGTGGCATTTAATGCTTCCGCATACAACAGTAATACATCTGCATAGCGAATATAGCGGTAGTTATTTCCGGAGTGAAAAACTTCACCATTCATGGTAGCATCATCTAAAAATTTTCTTAAATAAACGGTACGGTTGGTGGCTACTCCAATTGGGTCGTTTACATCGTTTGAATAATTGCGGGATGCCCAGGATTGGCCATATACCATGGTAAAATCAGGGCCCTGCACATCAGTAGAATCATATAAAAAAGTAGCAGCAATGCGTGGATCTCTTTGTCCGTTGGTTTGGTTTTCCTTTAAAAATTCCCATACCACCCAACGTTGAGCCTGCCCATCAGTAAATCCAATTGGACGTGGAGCAAAAAACGGCGGAATAGAAGTACCATAATTTAATTTGTCTGGCGTATTGTTGGAATTGCCATCACCTGCATCGTTATCAAAAGCGTCAATTGGATTTGCTGCATTTTGAAATTCAAAAACTGATTCTGAATTATTTTCTGTAGTCTCTAAAAAATTATCCCGGTAATTAGCGGTGAGGCTGTAAATGCCCGCTCCCGGTCCTTCTGCCAGCCATTGCAAGGCAGTTTTTGCAAGGTCGTATTTGTGCTGCTGCATATACACTTTACCCAGCATTGCATAAGCTGCACCTTTCGTGGCCTTTCCTTTATTATTAGCATCATAACTGGCAGGTAAAACATTGGAAGCATCTGTAAAATCCTGCGCTGCAACTGTATAAACTTGATCTTGAGTAGAAGTTGCAGGATAATCAGTGGGCTTGGACGCATTGAGTAATATTGGCACATTTCCATAATGCTGCCCAAGTGTATAATAAAACAATCCTCTCATAAATTTTGCTTCGCCCAGCAATTGTGATTTTAATGTAGCATCCATTTGGATATTTGGAACGTTATCTAATACCTGGTTACAACGATTGATACCAATGTAGCAATCGCCCCAAAGGCTTGAAATCAAACCATCGTTATAGTTTTCATAATTAAACAAATCAAAGTAGTTACGTATCCACGGAGCCGGGCTGGTACTAAAACTTTCATCGGCACGAACAATGGTTAAAAAGTGCATCCACCTGCTAAGTGCCCCCCGGTGGTAGGTACTATACACAGCATTTAAACCCTGTTGTGCATCTGCTGCAGAAAGCCAAAATTGCTGGGTGGTAGCCTGGTTTGGATTAGTAATATCCAATTCGCTTTTTTTACAGCCGGCACCAGCTATGGCTGTTACCGCTATTATTATAAATATTTTTTTCATTGCTTCAATTAAGTTTTAAGTTTTAAAAATCAGCCTGGATACCGAATGAAATAATGCGGCTGGATGGCCAGTTACCTGCATCAAATCCACGGGAAATAATTCCTGTGCCCTGTACGTCAGGGTCAAGCCCTTTATATTTTGTAATGGTGAGCAGGTTTTGTCCGCTGATATAAATACGGGCATTATTGAAAGATGCTTTACTTAATATATTTTTTGGCAGGGTATAAGACAGCTCAAGGTTTCGCACTCTCAGGTACGAGCCGCTTTCGAGCCACCGGTCTGTCTGCGCCATATTATTAGTAGTAACAGTTGGATCGCTGGACTGGTTTACAGCAAGCCTTGCATCGGTTCCGTTTAAATTGCTGGGTGACCAGGGATTAATATCGCTTCGGAAATTCGCTAACTCATAGGAGTCCAGTTGACGCCGGATATCATTATAAATTTTATTACCGAAAATACCTACCAGTTGCAGGTTAAGATTGAACTGCCCATAACCAAGATTAAATTGCAACCCTGCTTGTAAAGTAGGCCATGGAGAGCCGGCATACTGGCGGTCGTCACTGTTAATAGTACCATCGCCATTGGCATCCAGATATTTTACGTCACCGGGTTTTGCATTCCCCTGTATCTTGCCACCGTTCTTATCTACATAACTATCAATTTCCTGCTGACTCTTAAATATGCCGGCAGATTTTATTACGTACCACTCACCAATAGAATGACCTACCTGGGCACGGATAAAATTGGTTGCTTCCAGGTAATCTACTTTATTGCCACGGGCATCTACACCACGATTACCTACTTCTTCCACACGGTTTTTGATAGTGGTAAAATTGGCTGAAACATCCCATTTAAATGGAGAAGATGTTCCTGCCTTGCTTCGGTAAGTAGCTGAAAACTCAACCCCTGTATTGCGTATGGAAGCCGCATTTACGGCAGGATTGCCACTGCCTCCCAGGTATTGTGCCAGTGGTAGAAATACGAGTACATCTTTTGACAAAGAATTATAAACATCCACCGACAACGTTAGTCTGTTATTAAACAGCCCGGCATCTAAACCAATATTTTTCTGCTCCCTGCTTTCCCAATGTATATCGGGGTTGGTAATCAGCGACTGATAACCTCCGGCATAGGCAGTTTGATTAACTCCATATACCGCACGGGGAAATACATTTATCACCGATAAATAATCCCATGAGCCAAGCACATCGCTAAATCCAAGTTTACCATACGATGCCCTAAGCTTTAAATCATTTATTGTATTTGATTTAAAAAATGATTCTTTACTAATCCGCCAGGCGGCTGCTACAGAGGGGAAATAACCTGTTCTAAAATCAGAACCAAAACGTGAATCCTCATCTATACGACCTGTAAGGGTAAGCAGGTAACGGTCGTTGTAAGTATAATTGATACGGCCAAGATAACCATGCGACCGCCAGAATAAAGGCGTGCCTCCCGACGCAGACAATGCACCTGTTGCAGAACTAATGGTAGTATATAGATTATTACCAGCCGTTAATAAATTTACCCTGCCTCCGCTGGTAATTTCTCTTTTTTGCTGGGTACGTGAAAACCCTGCAACAGCAGTGATGACATGCTTTCCAAACGTCTTATTAAAATTAAGTGTATTCTCCAGCAGAATATTGGTATATCGTTGCCTGCTTTCTCCAATACTGGTGTTGGGCGGCTGATTGGCATAGCGCCATATACCGGTATCCCTTATTTCTTTAAAATAATCGAAGCTCACTTCTGCACCTGCATTAAACCGGTAAGTGAGCCAGCTAGCAATTTTAAATTCAACAAAAGCATTGCCCACCAGTTTTGCAAAATTGTAAGTTTGTTTATCTAATGCTGCATTGGCTACATAATTGCTGGAGTAAGACGGTACATCAGACGTACCCATTCCCCAACTGCCGGGGTTGGCCGGTATGCCACTATACTGTGCCCCTTTAACCCCAATGATGGGCAGCGACAGCGGTGCATCATAAAAAGCATTTACGCCACCGCCGGGATTTTTTCCGTTACTGTTGCTGAAAACAATATTTTCACCAAAAGTTAGCCGGCCTTTTTTTGATTCAGAATTAATGCGTAAAGACGCCCTGTCAAATTCATTGGCAATTAATACGCCTTTGTTTTTGTAATAGCCGGCTGATATTAGAAAGGTGCTTGTTTTAGAACCGCCGGATATACCTACATTATAATCCTGCACTGCACCGGTACGATAGAATTCATCCTGCCAATTGGTTTTAATGGTATTGTTGGCTAGCTGAGCTGCAATGCCTGTTGGCAAAACAACATTGGAATTTTGATATTGCTGCTCAAAAGTTTTTAAAAATTGTGGCGCATCCATTACTTTCCAACGCTTGGGTATTTGCTGAATGCTGTACCGGGATGAAAAGCTTATTTTAGCCGGCCCTTCTTTTCCTTTTTTGGTGGTAATGATTACAACGCCATTGCCTGCCCGTGACCCATAAATGGCAGCTGCAGATGCATCTTTTAAAATCTGTATGGTAGCAACATCATCCGGGTTTACGGTAGTGTTGGCATCAGTAAGCATTCCATCAATAACATACAAGGGAGATGAGTTTCCAAAGTTGGCAACACCTCTTATTTCAATAGCAGCATTAGAACCCGGCGCACCTCCATTTCTTACTGTAACACCAGGCACCAAACCCTGTATGGCTTCACCAACAGATTGCGAAGAAATCTTATTGGCATCAGCCATGTTTACCACGCCTGCAGCACCTGTCAAATCTTTTTTTCTAACTGTTTGATAACCGATAACAACCACGTCCGTCAAATTACCATCCACGGCTTCGAGTATTTCATTGAGCGAATTTCCTGTTGCTAATATTTCTCTCGTTTTGTATCCCACAGAACTAATCACCAACGTGCTGCCCGCCGGTGCATCAATAGCAAATATTCCTTTTGAATTTGCAACAGCAGATTTATTAGTCCCTTTAACAGTTACAGTGGCCCCACTAAGTGGTTCGCCTGTTGGGGATTTAAGAGTACCGTTAATAACCCGCTGTGCAAAAGTACCGAGGCTAAATAAAATTGCCGCAGCCATACTAATGCCGAATTTAAACAATCGCCTTTTTTGTTTCATTGTATGCAGTTTTAGTTTTGAATTGAATGGTGATGATTATCAGTAGCAACTTTACCAGGGTAATAAATAATTAAAACTTTTGCTCTATAAAAGCCAATAAACAGGTTAGTTTTTTTAAGCACTGATGTAAAATTTATAAATAGTAAAATAAGTCAGCGGTAGTCGTTACAAAAGAAAACTCTGTTGAAAAAAACATTGAAATAAAAAGTAAACGGTGTAATAAATCCTTGGCAGATTAGCAAGCAATGCCTCGTTATTTAGTAAGAATAATTTCATGTTGCCAATAAATGAAACAGTTAATGTTTAATACAATCGTTTATAAATTCTAATCAGGTCGTCACGCTAAATAAGCTGGTGTAAAATAAATCTATATTTAGTGAGCACTTCATTCCTCACGTATCATATTGTTTTCAATTTGTTTCATTTTATTTTTACGCAGGTAAATATTCTTGAATAACAGAAAAGCATCAGTACCTTGGTAAAGAAAGAAATAATTCCATCACCTTGCCATTCAATTTTGAAAAAGTCAACCCATATTTTTGTCACAATACATTTTATTTTAGTCTCGTTTTTTTTCAGTCTACAAACACATGGTCAATCATATTTTTTTCGGCATTACCAGGTGGAAAATGGCCTTTCAAATAATACGGTGTATTGCAGTATTCAGGACAAAAGCGGGTTTATGTGGTTTGGCACCAAAGATGGTTTAAACCGGTTTGATGGTTACCATTTTAAAGTGTTTAATATGGATGGCGATGGCCATACAATGGTTCCCAATTTAATTGGCTGTTTGTTGGTGGATAAAAAAAATGAGTTGTATGTGGGATCCCAAAAAGGATTATACACGTTCAATCGCCAAAACGAGCAATTGGTTCGTTTAATAGACTCCTTTCCGGACATAAACAGCATTCAAACAGATAAGAATGGAGACCTATGGTTTATATCAAGAGTTACGGTTTGCCGCTACAATCCTGTTTCAAAAAAAATACAGGTATTTCCGCCTTCAAAATATTTTGAAGCTACCTCACTTTGCCTATCAGAAGAAGGAGATATTTGGGCGGCTACACCCAGCGGATTTATAAACCGATTTAATGAGGCTACCAATACTTTTCAGGCCTTTAATATGTTTTCGCATTCGCCACCAGCTACTTCTTATTGGATACAAAAAATTTACCCTGCCGGCAAAGGAGCCATTTTTGTAGGCACATCCAATCAGGGATTAAAGCGCTTTGATATTGCCACCGCTGCATACACTGATTTGCTCACCTTTAATCCGGATAAAACCACTGTTTACATAAGGGATATAAAAAAATACGCAGATAATGAATGGTGGATAGCTACCGAATCCGGAATTTTTATTTACAACCCCATCTCACAAAAATTTATTAACCTACAAAAGAAACTGGCCGATCCCTACTCTCTCTCCGACAATGCTGTCTATAATTTATGTATTGATATGGAAGGAGGCATTTGGGCTGGCACTTATTTCGGTGGCATTAATTACTATTCAAAACAGTATGCCGTGTTCGAGAAATATTTTCCAGATAATTCAACCAATTCCATCAGCGGAAGTGTGGTAAGGGAAATTTGTGAAGATCAATGGAAGAATTTATGGATTGGTACGGAAGATGCAGGACTTAACAAAATAAACCCCAAAACCGGCGCTATCACTCAATTTAAACCAACAGGTGAAAACAACAGCATTGCTTATACAAATATCCATGGCTTACTGGCAGCAGGCAATGACCTATGGATTGGCACTTTTGAACATGGCCTTGACATAATGGACATAAGAACAGGGAAAGTAAGGATGCATTTTTCTGCAGGTCCTGGTAAAAAAGATTTAAAAAGTAATTTCATTGTAAGTCTGTTGCAAAATAAGGCAGGTGATATTTTTATTGGGTCGGGCAATTCATTATTTAAATACGACAAGCAAGCAAATGGGTTTGACCCGGTGACTGAAACGCCCCCCAACATTTTCGTTTCCTGCATGCTGGAAGACCATGACAAAACCATCTGGATTGGCACGCATGACAGAGGCCTTTATTATTTTAATCCTGTTACCAAACAAACGGGAAATTTTAAAAATAAGCCTGGCAATAATAACAGTTTAACCGCCAATACCATCAACGCCATATTTGAGGACAGCCAACAAAACCTCTGGCTATCTACTGAAGGCGGCGGGCTTTGCCAATTAGATAAGGATAGAAAAACTTTTATTTCTTTCACCACCAAAAATGGTCTTCCCAGTAATTTTGTTTTTAAAGTTTTAGAAGATGATTATAATAATTTTTGGGTTACAACTTCAAGGGGTATTGTAAACCTGCGAACCAAAAACAAAATGATAACTGTTTACACAAAAGACAATGGCTTACTCAATGACCAGTTTAATTATAATTCAGGTTTTAAGGACTCCATTGGCAGAATGTATTTTGGAAGTGTAAAAGGGATGATAGCTTTCAGGCCAGGCGATTTTTCAAAAACAACTACCGAAGCGCCGGTTTATATTACAGGTTTTCAGGTTCAAAATAAGGAACTTAAGATTAGTGAAGACAGTACTGATTTAAAAAAATCAATTTTATATACCGATGAAATAACGCTGCCTTATAACCGCTCCTCTTTTAGTATTGACTTTGCAGCACTTAGTTATATTTCGCCGGAAATGACTTCATTTCGGTATATCATGAATGGCCTTGATAAGGAATGGACAGCAGTAAAACCCAATAGAAAAATATATTTTACGAACCTTTCGCCGGGTAAATATTTTTTTAAATTACAAGCTGCCGTGAATGGGCAGTGGAGCCAAAAAGAAAAGCAACTCATCATCAATATTCTTCCGCCTTTTTGGGCTACCACCTGGGCTTACCTGCTTTATTTGCTTGTTGCTGCTGGAATTGCTTATTACCTGCTACGGAGCTACCACATAATTGTGGAAGATAAAAAAGAAAAAGAAATTTATGAAGCTAAGATTGACTTTTTTACCAACATAGCACACGAAATAAGAACACCACTTACCCTGATAAAAGGCCCTGTAGAAAATTTAATGGAGCTGGTTGACGAGGTGCCTGAAATAAAGGAAGATGTGATAACAATGGAAAGAAATACCAACCGTTTAATTGCCCTCATCACACAAATATTAGATTTCAGGCAAACAGAAACAAAGGGATTTAGTATTGATTTTTTAAAGGTGAATATAACCGCTCTTTTAAAAGACAGTTTTATTACTTTTTCAGCACTTGCAAAAAAAAGGAAACTCGAGTACAAAATAGAACTTCCGGCTAACGAAGTTTATGCATTTGCAGATGAAGAAGCACTGACTAAAATTTTCAGTAACCTGATCAATAACTGTATAAAATATGCTGGTAAAAAAGTAGTAATTCGTTTGTTGAAGGAGGATGAGGAGGACTCGAATTTTGTAGTTGAATTTGAAAATGACGGCACCGCGATCCCGCAGGAAATGAAGGAGAAAATATTTGAGCCATTCTACCGGCTTAAACAGTCCATTAAACAACAGGGAACCGGTTTAGGGCTTGCACTTGCAAGGTCTTTAACAGAATTACACAAGGGTAAATTATACCTGAAAGATTCACGGGATGGATTAAATATTTTTATCTTGTGGTTGCCGTTGAAACCTGAGCAACAAAAAAGAAAAAATAAAAATTGATTACTAAAAAGAAAAGAAAATGAACGATATGTTGCCACTGATTTTATTAGTTGATGACAATGAAGAAATTCTTGATTTCCTTGAAAGAGTACTCAGCAGTAAATACAGTATCCTAAAAGCAGAAGACGGATCAGAAGCCATCAAGTTGCTGGAAACAGAAGCTGTACAACTGGTAATAAGCGATGTGATGATGCCTGTAATGGATGGATTTGAATTGTGCAAAATTATCAAATCGAATTTCGAACATTCTCATATTCCGGTTATATTACTAACGGCAAAAAACAGCATTCAATCTAAAGTTGAAGGGCTTGAACTAGGTGCAGATGCTTATATAGAAAAACCATTTTCAAAAGAGCATCTTCAGGCCCAGATTGCCAGTTTACTTAATAACCGGAATATGATCCGGGAATATTTTGCCAGCTCACCATTGGTGCATATTAAAAGCATTGCTCACTCAAAAGCCGATGAACGTTTTTTAGAAACTTTAAATGACAGCATTTGTGCAAACATTGAAGACACAGACCTGGATGTAGAAAAGCTGGCGAAGATTATGAATATGAGCCGTATTACGCTGTATCGAAAGATAAAAGCTATTTCTGTACTAACTCCTTTTGAAGTAATAAATATTACCCGGCTTAAAAAAGCTGCCGAATTATTGGCAGAAGGCGATTACAAAATTTATGAGGTGGCAGACATGGTAGGCTTTAGTTCCCAAAGCAGTTTTGCCAGGAATTTTCAAAAACAATTTGGTATGACGGCCACAGAGTATGTGAAAGAAAAAAGAGATTAAGATGTATTTAAATATTTTAAGTAGTTATCGATTCGAATATTGATAATTACTCTGCCGCTTAGGCGCAAAGGCGTTTCTATTTCTTTTAAGCGCCGGCACCTTGTACTATTATCGCCTGTTTACTAACTATGTTCTTTCAACATTAAAAAGTATTGCAAGCCGCAATGCTAAAATTGTTACATCATTTAGCACAGGTTTTCATTTGAGTGCTGAAATATCCTTTTAGAAGATATCGGCAAAAGCGAAAGATTTATTTGCACCTGTAACAATACCAGCACAACAAAAAAAATCAATCCGTTACCTTTGGCAAAATTTTAAAGTAAGATGTTACAGATTAGTTTTATCAGACAAAATATTGATTTTGTAAAAGAAAGAATTCAACACAAAAATTTTAAAGATGTTAGCATTGTAGACAGCATTGTTGCATTGGATGAGCAGGTGCGTAAAGTGAAAGTGGAAAGTGAAACTCTGCAGGCGAGCATGAATGCTGCAAGTAAAGAAATTGGCATGCTGATGGGCAAAGGTGAAAAAGCATTGGCCGAAGAAAAAAAAGAGGAAGTAAGCAAACATAAATCTGCCATACAGCAATTAAATGAGCAACTAAGCCTGGCAGAAAAACAACTGCAAGACGAATTAATAAAGCTGCCCAACCTGCCGCATAGCAGTGTACCCAAAGGAAAAACACCGGAAGAAAATGTAGTGGTAAGAACTGGCGGCAGCAAACCAGTTTTGCCCGAAAATGCCGTACCTCATTGGGATCTGATAAAAAAATACGACCTCGTTGATTTTGAAACCGGCGCCAAAATAACCGGCAGCGGCTTTCCCTTGTACAAAGGCAAAGGTGCCAAATTGCAACGTTCATTGATACAATATTTTTTAGATTACAATACAGCAGCAGGTTACACTGAATATTTGCCCCCGTTACTGGTAAACGAAGCAAGCGCTTATGCCACCGGGCAACTACCCGATAAAGAAGGACAAATGTATCATGCCACTGCAGATAATTTTTACCTGATACCCACTGCAGAAGTACCCGTTACCAATATTTACCGGGATGGAATTGTAAAGGAAAGCGAACTGCCGATAAAGATGACGGCTTACACACCCTGCTTTAGAAGGGAGGCCGGTAGTTTTGGTTCTGATGTGCGTGGACTAAATCGGGTACACCAGTTTGATAAAGTAGAAATCATTCAATTGGTACATCCGGATAAGAGTTACGAGGTGTTGGAAGAGATGGTGCAACATGTAGAACAGCTACTGCAAAACCTGCAACTGCCTTACCGCCTGTTGCGTTTATGTGGTGGCGATATGAGTTTTGCAAGCGCTATCACCTACGATTTTGAAGTGTACAGTGCTGCCCAGCAAAAATGGCTGGAAGTAAGTTCTGTCAGCAATTTTGAAAGCTTTCAGAGCAACCGCTTAAAGGCCCGCTTTAAAGATGCCAATGGCAAAACGCAATTGGTTCATACACTTAACGGATCTTCTTTGGCGTTGCCGAGAATTGTGGCTTGCTTGTTAGAGAATAATCAAACTGAGGATGGAATTTTATTGCCGGACGTTTTGCATGCTTATTTTGGAAAGAGCATCATTGGAAATTTGTGATATGAGATTTGTGATTTGTCATTTCCCCATTCACCACCCGATAGCTATCGGGTCACTATGCCGCACATGCACCAACAATCGTTCTCTTTTTCTGCTCAAATCTGGAAACGGCTAAAAAAAAATAGCGGTGCATTACTTGGTTTGGGAATAATTGTTGTTGCAATTTTTGTTGCGCTATTTGGCTATATAATTGCGCCCGATAATTCCCCCAATGCAGATTTGCAAACAGTAGAGATTCAGGCTAAAAAGCCAGGCTATAGTCAATTGTTTTTAAAAATTCCTGACAAGAAAAAAAAGGTCTCTCTGCTTGATGCATTACTGTATGGCAAACCAAGCCAGTACAGGTTTGTGCCCATCAGTGGATATAAAATTATTGGCGATTCTTTATTGGTAAATAAGTATATTGATGAAGCCGATTTTGAAGTACAACATTATTCAATTAATCAACTAACCGAACAACAGCAGGCACTTTTACTTACCCAAAATATTGTTACAAAAAAATACTGGCTGGGTAGCGATAAGTTTGGTCGGGATATTTTAAGCAGATTGATTATTGGCACAAGAGTAAGTCTTGCTGTTGGCTTAATTGCTGTTATTATTTCATTAACACTTGGTATCATATTAGGGGCATTGGCAGGCTATTACCGTGGCCGTACAGATGCTATTGTAATGTGGCTGGTAAATGTAACCTGGAGCATTCCTACGCTGTTGTTGGTTTTTGCCATTACCATGGCATTGGGAAAAGGATTCTGGCAAATATTTATTGCCGTGGGGCTAACCATGTGGGTTAGCGTGGCAAGGCTGATACGAGGACAGGTATTGGCCATAAAAGAACTGGAATACATACAGGCAGCAAGGGCACTGGGGCTGGGTGATGCAAGAATTATTTTTCGGCATATACTTCCCAATATTTTGGGGCCGGTAATGGTAATTGCTGCCAGTAATTTTGCAACCGCCATCATTATAGAAGCCGGATTAAGTTTTTTAGGCATTGGTGTGCAACCGCCACAACCTAGCTGGGGCTTGATGATAAAAGAAAACTACAATTTCATAATTACCCACAATCCAATGTTGGCATTGGTACCGGGCTTTGCCATTATGTTACTGGTACTTGCTTTTAATTTACTGGGAAATGGTTTGAGAGATGCGGTAGACGTGAGGTAAAGAAAACAGCCGCTTGCTTATTTGAAATATAACCACTGTTTATATCTACATTTCAAAACCACAGCAAACACGATTTAATAGAACAGCATCTATTCACAAAAATAGACTTCCCAAAATCTTACCCTATTCAGAAAAAAAACTAATCAACAGGTGCCACCCGTACATTTCTGCTAAATCCTTCTTCTAAAGAAATGAAAGTTTCTGTGCGTTCTATCCCTTTAATTTTTTGGAGCTCATCATGCAATACATAGCGCAGCTGTGTAATGTCTTTACAAACAATTTCTACAAACATGCTGTAATTGCCAGTGATATAATTGAGTCGCACTATTTCAGGAATGTTCATTAATTCTGCAGCAACTGCATCATATAAAGAACTTTTTTCTAAATAAATTCCTACAAAGGCAGTGATATCATAACCGAGTTGTTTTAAATCTACATTTAACCGGGTGCCTTTTACAATATTAAACTCCTGCAGTTTCTTAATACGTACATGGATGGTTCCACCACTAACAAAAAGCTTTTTGCCCAACTCAGCATAAGACACTTCTGCTGTCTCCATCATTTCATGTATAATCTGCAGATCTAATTTGTCAAGATTCAATTTAGTAGCCATATTGGGATTTATTTTAAAATATTTTCAAATATAGATACTATATTTTGATAGATTTCAACTAAAACAAAAAAATAGCTTAGTATTTATTTTTTCTTGCCTGTCAATAAAATACTTATCCTGCTGAAATACTTTAGATAACAGAGCGAATTAATCTTTAATAGCTACTGCAATTTTAGAGTCGGCAGTTCCATAATAGAGAAACCATTTGTTGTTATGGTAAACCATTCCTTCTACAAAACAAACTTCATTTACCTCGCCTTCTCTTTCAAAGTTTTTATCAGGCTTAATAAATGAACTGTTTGTTCTTTCCAATAGTTTATAAGGACTTGTTTTATCAAACAAAGCCTGACCGGCACTGTAGGTAAATTTAGGCAAACTGCTGTCGTTAAAGTTAGCCGCATTGCTACCATTATAAATTAAAACAATACCATCTTTTTGCAATAATGCAAAAGGCCCTGGCTCCACCAACCTGCTATCGAAATAGCCCATTCGTGGATGTAAAACGCTGATCATTTTTTTCGATTCATGGTTCTCTGCCACAGTCCAATGCAATAGGTCGTTTGATGTTGCTATAAATAAATCTGTATCGCCAAAATACATCCAATACTTACCATTTATTTTTACAGCAATAACTTTATTGCCTCGTATTTCAGCAACAATAGCGCCTGATTTTGACCAGGTATTTTTATATTTTTCGGTGGTAAACACCAGCCCCTGTTTAGTCCAACTTTTTAAATCGGTTGAAGTAGCAATGCATAACCTTGCAGTTTTTCCATCATATGCTGTGTAAGTTAAAATATACAATCCGACATCACTTTCCACAATCCGGGGATCTTCAACACCACCAGTCCATTCATATTTTTTCATACTATCATCTGCCGGAAATAAAA
>JBBQEA010000022.1:0-33783 GCA_038320245.1 Chitinophagales bacterium
CCCTCCATATTGTTTCCGATAGACTGAAAATAGATGGCTGAAGTATAAGCAGCATGCATCATTGATTGTTTATCTGCCAGCTCTTCACTTACTTTCAAATATGCGTAGATCATTTTTGTCATCTCGCCGGTGTTGCCCTGAATATTATACAAGTACACTAATATATCATAGGCTTTTACCATCGTTTTTTTATCGTTTATACCTTCGCTTAACTTTAAAGATTTTAACAGGTAAGATTCTGCCTCCGTAAGCTTTCCATCATCCAGGTAATCCTGTGCTATTTCTACCAATACATAATTTTTATATTTGTCGTTGACTTTTTCGTAAATGGCATATGCTTCTGTGTGGTATTTTAAAGCTTCAGAAAAATTACCTAAACGCCAGTTAAGCCGCCCAATTTTATCTTTTATTTTGGCGGTGCCAATTGGCCAATCGGTTTTTTGTGCCAATTCCATTCCAGTTTTTTGGTAGGCTAATCCTTCCTGTGGTTTATAGTAAACATGTGCATACATGATGTCGGCCAGCAAAGAAAGCTTTGTAGTATCTTCTTTTGCTTTTGATAATTCAGTTAGTAAAGAATCTATCCGTTCCTGGTTCTCTTTTTGACCATAGCCCGTATGCTGAAATAAAAAAAGAATAAAGAAGAGCTGAAAAATAATTTTCATTTTACTATCCCCGGTTTTTGGATTACCAGGTTCCTTTTTAAAACCCTGTTATTTTATTTTGTGATTACCTGAGTCTTTATTACTACAGTTAACTGCCATTATAACGTTTGTATCCGCTGCATCAGTTGCTCTCTCATACCTACACCAATCGGTACACTTTTTTTTTCGATCATCACATGATTTTCGAATACTTCATCCACATGGGTAATATTAATAAGGTAAGAACGGTGAATGCGCATGAACAATTGCATAGACATCTTTTCCTCGATGTTTTTAAGGGATACAGATAAAATATATTCCCGGCTGCTGGTGAAAATGCGGCTATAGTTGCGGTCGGCTTCCATGTATAGAATATCTGCCAGCATAATTTTTATCATCTTTTCTTTATAGCGAACAAAAATGCGATCGCTTAAAATAAATGGCTGCTCATCATCGGCAGTACTCTCATTATTGATGCCAGTGACATTCTCTGCCATACGGCTGATAGTAAGTTCGATGGCACGTTGCAGATCGAGTTGTTTAAAAGGCTTTGAAATAAAAGCATAAGGCTTAGTGGGTTTAGCCCTATTGAAAGTAGCCTCATCGGCATTTGCAGTAAGGTAGATGATTGGTATTGGGGCAAATTGCTGTATTTGAAGCGCTGTTTCTATACCGTCTAACTCGCCTCTCAAATTAATATCAAGCAATATGATATCGGGTTTGTTTTCTTTTACCTGCTGTATGGCCTGCTCACCACGGGGCAGTATACCTGTTACTTCGTAACCAAGGCTGGTTAATTGCATAGAAATTTTTGCAGCAATAATCATTTCATCTTCAACTACCAGTATCTTAATTAAGTTATCCATTAACGAGTGATTGTATTTTTAAAATGAATAGAAATAGCAGTGCCATTGCTGGTATCTGCCGTTAGCCTGCCTTCCAGTTGTTGTACCAGTAAATTTACCAACTCTGTTCCAAAACCCGTTCCTTTTGGCGAAGCATTAATTTGTTTGCCAATACCGTTGTCGGTTACCCTAAATAGCAATTCGTTGTTTATCCCAGCTTCTGTTAAACTAATCTTTATTACACCGTTTTGTTTTTCTGTAAAAGCGTATTTAAGTGCATTGGTGAGTAATTCATTTGCAATAAGTCCGATGGGTATGGCAGAATCTACATCCAACTCAAGCGGCTTCATGTCGCAAATAATATCAACATGCCCACTTGCATTAAAACTATCCAGAATACTTTCGCTTAAATTATGAAAATAGTCTTTCATTTCTATGTTGGCCAGACTGCTGCCCTGGTAAAGCTTCTGGTGAATAATACCCATGGAGAGCACTCGGTTTTGGCTGGCTTCCATTACTGCTTGTGCAGATGGATGATCGATTTGTGCTGCCTGTAAAGCCAATAAACCCGAAACAACTTCTAAATTATTTTTTACCCGATGGTGAATTTCCTTCAAAAGCAATTCATTTTCTGCATTGCGCTTATCAAGCTGTGTATTTTTATGTTCAAGGTCAACATTTAGTATCTCCAGCTTTGTATTGATCAATCGTTTATCCCGGTAATTACGATAAACTCCAATTAAAACTACAATCAACAAACCAGCTGCACCAAGCGTTAATATTTGAAGTTTTTTTTGTTGCAATATAGATTCCCGTTGTGTTTTGATGGTCCCTTCTTTTTTTGCAACTTCAAATTCAGTTTGCAGTTTAGCCACTCGCTGATCTGCTTCGGCGGTAAACACCTTATCCTTCAGCTGATCGTATTTTAGAAATGCAGTGTTGGCGCTTTTGTAATCTCCTGCTGCTGCGTAAGCCTTTCCCAGCTCTTTATACGCCAACTGCAAATAATAATTATCACCAAATTTGTCGGTAGCTGTTTTCAAACATATGTTCAAGCTTTCAATTGCCACTACCGGTCGCTTGGTGAGGTTTTGCAATTTACCTACAGCCAACCATGAGCGCATTAGCATAAAATTGTTATCCAGCAACGCAGAATATTTGATGGCATTTTTAGCTTCTGCCTCTGCTTTGGAATAGTCCCCTGTAATTGTATACAACTCAGAAAGTGCAATATAAATATCTGCCAGGTTATTGTAAAATTGGTAACGCTCACTAATAGAAAGTGCCCTCTTAAAATATTTTAAAGCATTTACATAGTCTTTTTCATCTTTATAGTTATTGCCTATTACATATAAAGTGAAGCTAAAATCCATATCATCAATTCCTCTTTTTTTAAAGATGGCTTCCGATTTTAAACCATATTCAATGCCTTTATCAAATTTCGATTGTTTCCAAAACAAATTACTCAGATCGCTGTATGCCATGGCAATCGCCCTAAGGTCGTTCAGCGATTCTCCTAAGCGCAATCCATCCATGGCGTAATCGGCTGCTTTGCTAAGCTGACCCCGCCTTTCCATCACATAACCCATTTGTGTAAGTAACAAAGGCCAATCATTTTTTTGCAGTTTTGTTTTTGCCGATTCCAATATCATAAATGCTGAATCTAATTTTTCCTGACGCAGCAAAATAGCACCGAGTGTAATTTGCAAGCGGCCTTCCCAAACTTTATTATTGTTAGCTTTTGCAAGTGATAATACTTTGTTTGCCAGCCGGTACGCTTTATCAAGGTTGCGGGTATGCCAATAATAGGCAAGGTCATTTCCTATTGCAAGCTTAATTGTGTCAGGGAATGCTTTTGCATATGCATTTGCAAGAACCGTTAAATAGGAAGAATCAAAGGCATCTGTTTCCGCAAAAACAGCACGGTAAGGATTTGCTTTCGAAAAATCAATGAGCTGTCCATTTGTTTGGTTGGTAATAAAAATAAAAATGAGGAAGTATATATTTTTCATCTTTCTCTTACTTTTAACCATCACCAGATTTTTTGATTGATTAAACCAATGAAGCGATTTTGTTTTGTGAAATAAAAAGGGATTATTTTACAATCATTTCCGGAAAAGTAACTTAATTATAAACCTATTCCGTAATAATCATTATTGACTACGGGTAAGGACAAACTGATGAATATTTATTTTTAAAACTGGTTAAACAGAAATGGTAAGTGCTATTACGACGTTAATTATAGCCTGCAGCAGTATACAGATTAATGATTTGTTTTGTATATAGGGAGATGATTAGCGAATCTAAAGGTTTATTTTAACATACACCCAAAGCAGTAGCTTTTATTTTACAGAATTAGCTTTAAATACTCTTAAAAAATTTTCTCCCAATATTTTCCGGATGTCCTTTTTACTGTAACCCCTTTCCATTAAAGCTTTGGTAAGCAATGGAAAATCCTCCACACCATTTAATTCTTTTGGGGGTGCTTCAATACCATCAAAGTCGGAACCAATTCCCACGTGGTCAATCCCAATTAGCTGTACAATATAATCGAGGTGATTAAGTAATAAAGAAAGCGGTGGTCTTAAAGTCGCTACTTCATCTGGATGCTTTTCTAATACCATCATAGTCGCATAATCAGGCTGAATTTTATTGGCAATCATTTCATCAATTTCTTTTTTGTATTTGGCAAGAAAAAAAGCATGCTTTTTTTCATAAGTGCTATCAATAAATCCTGCATAAAAATTCAAATGTATTACTCCACCGTTTTTACCAATTGCCTTTATTTGGTCATCCTTTAGGTTTCTTCTATGTGGACATAAATTCCATACACAACTGTGCGACGCAATTACAGGCCTGGTAGTTGTATTAATAGCATCCCAAAAAGTTTGCTCACCTACATGACTAACATCTACAATCATTCCCAGTTCATTCATTCGTTTTACCACCTGCTTACCAAAATCAGTTAACCCTTTATGAAAAAGAGAATCTTTATTTTCTGTTTCATCTTTAGCAGATGTCGCCCAGGATGTAGAATTGTTCCAGGTAAGTGTCATATACCTGGTACCTCTTTCAAAAAGTTTATCCAGGTTTTCTAATTTATCTTCAATCATGTGGCCACCCTCCACACCTAACATGGCAGCTAATTTATTTTGTTTTAACGCTTCATTTAATTGGGCTGGTGTTTTTACAATCATCATTTTATCGGGGTTACGTCTTGTCCATTCGTAAACCGAATCAATTTCCCGGTTAGCAAATGCATAAGGTTGCAGCTGTTCCGGTCCGCAGAAGATAGAGAATATTTGTACATCTATACCACCTTCTATCATCCTGTTAAGATCAGAATGTGTTTTACCTTTTAAATCAGTATCAAATTGCACTAATTTTTCAATAGTAGCGCTGGGAATGTCGTTGTGTGTGTCTATTAAAATAGCATTATTGTGTAGCTTTTTATAAGACTGGGCTTTCAAAAAATACGGAGTTGTAAATAGCAACACCAGAAAAAGTAATTTTTGCATAAATGCTTTTTTGATTTTATAAATTTTTTAATAGCGATTTCTAATTAACCAATTGCTTCTTTCGCAACATTCATATCAATTTCTTTTTCCCACTTGGCTACAACAATTGTTGCAACCGCATTGCCAATGATATTGGTGATAGCCCTTCCTTCACTCATAAACCTATCGATACCTAAAATCAATGCAATGGCAGCAACCGGTATATGACCTACGGCAGGCAATGTAGCTGCCAATGTAATAAAGCCACTTCCGGTAACTCCGGCAGCACCTTTGGAGGTAAGCAATAAAATCAACAATAAAGAAACCTGGTGTGTAATATCCAAAGGCGTATCCGTAGCCTGCGCTAAAAATACTGCTGCCATGGTGAGGTAGATGGATGTTCCATCCAGATTAAAAGAGTATCCAGTAGGAACTACCAATCCAACCACTGGCTCTGAGCATCCGATTTTTTCTAATTTATTTATAAGGCTTGGCAACGCAGCTTCTGATGAAGAAGTACCTAACACAACCAACAGCTCTTCCTTAATAAATTTTAACAGCCTGAAAATGTTGAAGCCTGCCAATTTTAAAATACCCCCTAATACAAGTATGATGAATAAAAAACAGGTGATATAAAAAGAACCCATCAATTGCCCAAGTGAGGTTAATGATCCCAGGCCATATTTACCAATAGTGAAAGCCATTGCCCCTAAAGCCCCAATTGGGGCCAGCTTCATAATTATTTTTATAATCGCAAATAATGCATCTTCCAAAGATTGAATCCCTTTTAAAAGAGGTGTAGCCTTTTCTTTAATTTTCGATAACGCAACACCTAATAAAACTGAAAAGAAAAGTACCTGTAGTAAATTGCTGTTGGATAAAGCGTTTACAATATTTTCGGGAATAATATTTAAAATAAAATCCCAAACGGTTTGGTTTTTACTTTGAGCGATGTATGCTTCTACCGGTTTTGCATCCAGCGTAGCATGGTTTACATGCATCCCGGCGCCTGGCTTTAATAAATTAATTACAATCAATCCAATAATCAATGCCAAAGTGGTAACTACTTCAAAATATAACAATGCTTTCAATCCTACCCTTCCTACTTTCTTAGTATCCTGCATATTGGCTATACCGGTTACGATTGTACAAAAAATGATAGGAGCAATCATCATTTTTATAAGTCGTATAAAACCATCTCCCAATGGCTTTAACTGTATGCCGAATGAGGGATAGTAATGTCCAAGCACCACTCCAATAAAAATAGCAATTAAAACCTGTACGTATAAACTTTTAAAAAATGATGGCATGTAAGCTGTTGTGGTTTACACAAGTTATCGAAATTATAACCCGAATTGTATTAATCTTCCTTAGTTCCTTTATCACCAACAAATACCTGGTTGTTATTTTTAAACAACACATTAAATGTGGTAAGTGACCCATAGCAGCGGGTAATATATTGCTGGATGTTTACCTTTTCTTCATCACTCAGTTTTTTATTGCTGTTGATGTTTTGTTCCAAAACCCTCAATCTATCTCTAAGCATAACAATTTTGTGGAAAAAATCTTCAATAGGTATCTCCTTTGGCTTTAGGCTCTTGTCAGCAGTTTGAAGCAACATAGTACCGCCTCTCCATTTATCCCCCAATGGTACCACTTCGCTCACCCCATTCCATAAATGTAATATTTTAAGTAAGGATCGTTCTGTTTCTGAAACGGTCTCAATTTCTGCAGTTACATTTTCAGGAATAATTTCATCAAGGTTTGTATCAATCTTATCAATCTCTTTAATTCCATGATGTATAAAAGAGATAAGATAGGTTGCATATCTTACGCCTACGATAACGCCTGGCCCAAATTGTGTGTGCTGAAGCCGGGTTCCAATTCCCAAAGTTGTTTGTTCCATAAATAGTTTTTTCAAAAATATAATTTTCAATAGAATTACAAAGAGTTCTTTTTTTGAAGTAGTTGGTGTTTTCTTTGTATCAGTAAAATGAATGAAAGAATGAAACCAGGTACGGATTATCTTTAAATTAAATACTATTCTATTTAAGTCGACAAATCTGTAATTGGCTAATGATATAGATTTTGTCTATTAGATAATTATAAAAATCTATTCAAACTTCATCAACTAAACAGTAAGTTTGTTGTTCCACTATCTTATTGAATTCAAGGATATCCTTTCGACTATCCTTTATAAGAATTATAAAAACCTGCTTCCTTCGAAAAAAACCGATCTAATCCTTACTTGAAAAACTGCATTTTTTCATAAAAAAAAGTCAGCAGATGTCACGTAATTGGTATGCAGTTTATACACAACCACAGAAAGAAAAAAAGGTAGCTTTAGCGCTATTAAAAAAAGGAATTGAAAATTTTTGTCCAATTGTAAAAACAAATAGTGCTAGAGTAAATATTAAAAAAGATTTTTATCAACCGCTTTTCAATTGTTATGTTTTTGTATTTGTTCATGAAAATGAAGTTGAATTATTGAAAAAATTTCCTGGAATTGTAAATGTTATTTACTGGAAATCAAAGCCAGCAATAATTAATGAGATGGAAATTGATATTTTAAAGCAACTAACAGCGAACTATTCATGTATTAAGCTTGAAAAAACAATGGTTGACATGAATGGAAGTGTTCGGTTGATAGGCGAGCCTGCAGTTGCTTATAAGGAAAATTCAGTTTCATTAAAATACCAGTCGCTGAAAATCAATTTGCCGACGCTGGGATATAATATGATAGCAGAACGCACCAAACCCCTCGAAGAGTTCATTTTTCAGGAGTCAAAAACACAAGATAATTTCCTGGACTTTTTTCCTAAGAAGTTAAATTCCTTGTTTTTTAACTAGAAAGTTATCTTTTCAGTCTGAATTTTTATCTTTTTCAATGTTGATATAATATTTCGCCAGTTAATTACTGGCGTTTTTTTTTTATTACCTCTACACTTTTTAATATTATGAAGCAATACTCTATAACTTGTTTATTGGAAAGTTATATTCTGAATACATTGATAACACTACAAAATAAATTTAAAATCTATTTAATAAATTAATATTTTTCTAATGAAAATTATAATTATTTAGTGGATTTCTATAATTTAAAATTAATTAGTAAAATATTTTCAATACAAAGGCAAATCTTATTATATTTGCACTCCAATCAACATTTTTGGAATGAAATTGTGGGGTGATGAAATTTTTGGCAGACATGCCCTCTTGTCTCGGGGGTGAGGATAACAGAATAAATATAGCATAGAGCCGATTTTACAGCAATGTAAAACCGACCAGGGTCGACCACTCAACTTTGTGCTACAACTAACTGCCTCGTGGAGGTTCGATCCCTCCCCCTACAGCTTAAAAAGCCTTCTTTAAATAAAGAAGGCTTTTTTTATTTTGTGCAATTACTATTTTTCATCCTTCCAAACAACCGCATTCTTCATTACCCACTTTACTTTGCCCAATATTTTAATGTTGTTTAATGGGTTTTCTTTTACCGCAATAATATCAGCAAAAGCACCTGGAATTATTTCACCCATTAATCCCGTTACACCCAACAACTCAGCTCCGTTAATAGTTGCTGTTTGTATAGCCTGCAACGGCTTCATACCATATTGAATAAAAAATTCAAAATCTTTTGTTTGCGGCTCGGTCCAGTCATAACCACCAATGTCTGTTCCATAGGCTATTTTTACACCGTACTTCATCGCTTTTTTAAAAACTTCGGGCTCAGTTTCTGCAAAATATTTATTTATAGGACTACCAGCTTTTGCCCTTCCCTCAGCAACAAAATCATTCACATAAATTGTAGGACACCAGAACACATTTTTCTGCACCATCAGTTGCATGCATTCCTCGTTCATACCAAAACCATGTTCAATGCTTTTAGCACCGGCATTGATGGAATAAATGATACCATCCGGCGTTACTGCATGTGCTGCCAGTTTTCGTCTACTTTTGATAGTCTCGTCTGCAATTGCTTCTATCTCCTCTTTGGTGAAATTGGTAATGCTCCTGTACTCGCCATTGGGTAGTTTTTGATAGCCCCTGTCTGCATAAATTTTTATCCAGTCTGCACCATAGGCTATTTGTTCTCTTACTGCTTTTCTTCCTTCATCTGCTCCTGTAATTTCTTTTAGTCCTTTAGGCATTTTTAGCTCCCATGCATAATCTCTTTCCAAAACGGGATAATGACCGGTTGTATTAATGGCTAATGTAGATACGAACATTCTTGGTCCTGGTATTAAATCATTGGCAATCGCTTTCTTTAAATCAACATCTGCATAACCTGCCCCTTCTGTACCCAAATCTCTAATGGTTGTGAAACCATTCATTAAAGCCTGTTTACAACTTTTAGTAGCCCTGATGGTACGATAGGGAATAGATTCTTTCAATAGCTGTACATCATAATCCTCACTGGTAATATCTCCCTGTAAGAGAACATGGGTATGGCAATCAATTAGGCCAGGCAAAATATAGTAAGCACTCAAATCTATTACTGTATCTGCTTTCTGGGTAAATAAAGCTGCATCTGTTATAGATTCAATTTTATTCCCTTTTATTAAAATGATTTGGTTGGATAACAATTTACCTGTTCTTACATCCAAAATATTTCCGCATTTTATTGCTGTGGTTTTTTGAGCAGTAAGCTGCAGGGAAAAAAGGAAGGCGATAAATAAAGTAAAGTATTTTTTCATTTTTAACACAGTTTTAGTTCCTAAATATAGCAAAGGAATAGCTAATAAATACAGCGTGTTTAATTATGAAAACAATGCTCAGTATCTTTTTTTTGGAATTTTCTTAGACAATAGAACTAAAAGGTTTTCGCAGAAAAATTCTCTTTCAAACAAATTGTACAATTGCTCTAAAGAGTACTTGCATTTTCGCTAATTAATTTTTACGTTTGTTTTATAATTTCCAACCTGCGAATTTCCAAAAGCTTCTTTCTCTGAAGGTTTTATATTTTTTTCTTTTTTCACAGTATAAATCACCAGAAGTATTTCTGCGAATATTTTTTTAACCCTTATGTATCTGTTTTATTAGCACTTACCAGCATTAGAGGAAAAAGATTTTATTACTGTTGACAACACGATAAATATTTATAACTAGTTGAAGAGATATTATATCCCCAGAAAAAACCGGATAGCCGAAAACGGTATTTAAGAGTAGGCAAATAAAAAAAGGAATAATGAAGAAACAAATTATATTACCATTTTTATGGCTTCTTTTTAGCATTGCCCTACTAAGTTGTAGTGCTGTAAAATACGCTGAATCTTCTCAGGCATCCAATAAAAGAATGCAGGATTTAACAATAGCCATGGTTGAAAAATCCAGCCAATCTTACGCAAATAATGCTTTGCAGGTTACTGCACTCAAGGATTCTTTTATTACAGTAATTAATACAGAAAAAGCAAGGGGCAAATGGAATTTACCAACTGTTAATATGTGGAATCAAATGAACGGGGTGGTAACTGATTTTGAAAATGCGTGGAAAGCCCAAAATACATTCAGCCCGGTATTTATTGATGAATACAAACAAAGAGTCAATAAATTATTTGACTATATCATCAATTTAGAAGACAATAAAATTAAATCTCAAAATTAAACATCCTAAAAAGCATAATTATGCCACAAACTATTATAAAAGATATTTTGACTGATGCAACCAGTCAAATAGCTGTACTAGCCGAAAGTACAGTTAGCAAATATAAAAAGCAGGCTGTAACTGATGGTAAAAAAATTGTTACTGACATGAAAAATGATCTTACAAGATGGGTATCAATGTTGGAAGATAGAAAATTAACTACCGTTGAATTTGAATTGCTGGCAAAATCCTATAAAACCCAGATTGTAATGAATGGATTATTACTGGCTGGATTAAGTGAAATTAGAGCAACAGAATTTGGCGTTGGAGTTTTGAATATTGTAACAGATGTAGCTTTAAAGTTGGTTGAAAAAACAGCAGGGAAGTTATTATCACCTACTGTATAGTGTGTCATTTTGAGTACAGGGATTTAAAATTTTGAATTAAATTTTACGAAAATAATGAACTGGTAATGTCATGAATAATCAAAATATATGACGTGGATATCAATCTAGTGCTCATTTTTTAAATGCGCTAATTGTTTCATCAACTAATAAATAAAAAATGGAATTAAAATTAAGTAAAGATGCTATTAATAAGGCCATTATGGCTTTTGAAGTAAGCTGGTCTCCAATTTTGGGCTTTGCAGTGTACAACAGAAAATACAGAAGGCCCATTGTACCAGATCCGGTGAATACAAACAGTGGCGTAACAATTGCCATTGGATACGATTGCGGGCAATACACATCGGCCAAAATAAGGCAGGATTGGACATCCATACTCCCACTGCACATGGTGAATGCACTAGCAGGTACGGCCGGCTTTAAAAAACAAAAAGCTGTAAACAGCCTTTCCTCAGTAAATTTTGTTGATGTACCGATAGAAGCTGCATTGCAGGTATTTTATAATACCACCATTTTTGATTTTGCGAAAAGGGCAGCCAAAATATATCCAGATCTTTTCAGGCTTCATCCTGTAGAGCAATCTGTAATAGTTGGCCTGGTTTATAACAGAGGCGATAGTTTAGATGGAGACAGAAGAAGAGAGATGAAGCAATTAATTGTAGCAATAAAAAACGATGATGATAAGGCAATGGCTGATTTAATCAGGTCGATGTGCAGGCTATGGCCTGTTACATTAGGATTAAGAAAAAGAAGAGAGACTGAGGCTGCATTAATAGAACTTGCTGATGTACCTGTTTTGGAAAGCGATATTTTAAGCATCATAGTATAGCTTTCAATGAAAACATCTTTACCGGCAAAAAATTACAAACAATTACCTGCATGGGTATTGGAACAGTTACCCGAAATTGAATGACGAAGAAAATGGAAAATATTCGAGCCTATCCATTTTACGAGTTAAACTGCTTTTTGAAAGTATTGCAGTTGTAAAATACTTGCTTGAAAACGGATCGGCGTATGTGTGATATATTTTTCTGGTGGCTTGCGCAACCCTTTGTTTTGGTTCTAAAACAAAATATATTTGCCGGCATGGGTCAAAAAAAATTAATCCGCTTTGCTGCAATAAAAACATTTTCCAATGTGTTAGAATACCCGGAAAACATACAAGGCAAATGGAATCAGCATTTTAATAATCAACAACCCATTGTGCTGGAACTTGCCTGTGGCAGGGGTGAATATACCGTTGGCCTATCTGCATTGTATCCTGAGAAAAATTTTATTGGCGTTGACATAAAAGGCAACCGTATGTACATAGGTGCTAAAAAATGTCTGGAAGAAAAATTAAGCAATGCTGCTTTTCTACGTACCCAAATAGCATTGTTACCAAAATATTTTGTGAGTGCGGAGGTAAGTGAAATATGGATTACTTTTCCTGATCCTCAATTGCGTGGATCTAAAGCAAAAAAACGGTTAACACATCCCCAATTCCTTGCTTTATATCAGTCTATTTTAACAACTGATGGTTGCATCCATCTTAAAACAGATTCTCCTAAACTGTATGAATATACCAAAATGGTAATTGAACTATCAGGACTTATTCTTGTTGAAGATATACCTGATGTTTACAGCACCAGCATTGCACCCGATTTATTTATTAAAACTCATTACGAAAGTCTGGACATTGCAGGAAGCAAAAAAATATTTTACCTGAAATTTCAGCTGGGTCAATCAGTAGATTTCAGTAATGAAAAGGTGCTCCAATTATTGAAGGAAAAAGAACCATTTCTACCAATTTCGTAAAGCCGGCTAACACATGAATGAATTAAAAGAAGGTGAAGATTTTTATTACAATGACGAAGGCTTTGTGGTATTTACAGAAAAATACCATCTTACAAAGGGTATCTGTTGTGGTAATGGTTGCAAACACTGTCCCTATAACTACATAAATGTTCCTGAGCTCAGGCGGTCTATACTCCTAGACTCAAAAGCAATAAAAAACAAACCTTTTTAAGGTATTTGTAATCCCTTAACTTTTTATAGAAATAAGCTGTACTTACAGAATTTTTCCCAATCATTATCGTACTTTTAATAGTGAATAAATCGGGAAACTGAGTTATGAAAAAAGAGAACTCCCTTAAAGAAAAATTACCTGATACAGCAAAAGAAACTTATAGTTTTTTTGCTGATGTATATGATGTGGTACGACAAATTCCCAAAGGAAGGATAACCTCCTATGGAGCCATTGCAAAATATTTAGGTACCGGATCCAGTGCCCGTATGGTAGGCTGGGCAATGAATGCAGCTCATGTTGCTACGCCAAAAGTCCCTGCCCACAGGGTAGTTAATCGTAATGGTATGCTGAGTGGTAAAATGCACTTTGCTTCGCCTACACAAATGGAAGAAATGTTAAAAAAAGAAAAGGTATTAGTAGAAAACGACATCATTACCAACTTTGAAAAACTATTCTGGGATCCTGCAATTGAATTGGATTTGTAAAATATTGATTGATTAAAAGCTCTTACACAATCCTACCTTTACCGAACAGCCCACATCTTTTATACTATTATGACAAAGCCGGAAACCATTCAGGGAAAAGTAACCTTCCTCCACCATGAAAAAAACTACGTTACTATTGACTATGAGTTGAATGGTAAGAAAAAATCTATCAATGGATTAGTTGGAGAAAAAGAACAACTTAAATGGAAGGCTGCAAAAATCATAAAAAAGCCTCATCATTTTAGAATGGGAGATGAAGTAATTTTTAACATAGTATTGAGTGGCCGGGGAGATAAAATGATTGCAGATAATATTGTGTTTCGCTACAATAACGAGTTTACAAACCTGTTGCAAAAAGCACCAATAGAAAACAAATTTGTTGGTTATCTTAAAGAAGTAGATGGCCGCTATTTTGTAAAAGAAACTGGCAGCTATATTGTATTTCCACTTATCATTTCTCCATGGGAAATAAAACCGTCGGATACCAATTTAAATGAACCTGCATTTTTTAAGTTAGATAATTTTAATAACCCATCGGCCGTAACAGCCTCTTTAATAAGGCAGACTTTTATTCCGGAGTATAATAAGGCATTACAGTTTTTTAAAACCAAAAAGTCAGTAAATGCCATTGTTGTAAAAACAACAGCACACGGTATAATTGTCCAACTTTTCAGTGAAAGAATTCAGATAAAAATTAGCAAGGATATACTTGGAGAAAAACATGCGTCAATAAAGGAAGGAGATGCCTTAGACGTAATGATCTCCTATATCAGCCCAACGAAAATTGTTCTTCAAATGAACAATTAACTCTTATAAACTGACAAGATCTTCTTCACTTAATTCCAGCAGCAATTGAATTTTTATTAAAGACGGCCCCATCATCGCAAAGAGAACCATCAGCGTGCCAGCCAACGCCAAAAAGGAAATATTTCCCACCAACAAAAAGCACATTATTGAAAACAAACAAGGCCCATGTATTAACGCCCATTGTACTATACAGGCCTTTCGGTACCTGCTAAATTTTTCCCGGGGATTTAAATTGCTGATTTTTATTTCTTCTACTTTTCTTTTCAAAATATAAAATGTTCCAATATAGAACCCGCCAAAAGAAAACACTAGTAGCGTTAGCTGTAATACCCGATCGTATTGTTGAAAAGGGGGAATAAATTTATTACCGAATAATAAAAGAAACACAATTACGGCAAATATTATCTGGCTTATCAGCATTGCCTTATGAACAAACTGTAACGATTTTAAGGAAGGATTTTTTTTAAAACTCATCACAAATTTTATCGATAGTAAGGACTAATCAATATATAAACTATTACACCGGTAATTGCTACATACAACCAAAGCGGCCAAATAATACGGACGATTTTTTTATGCTTTTCATACTCGCCGGTAAGTGCCCTGTAGGCAGCAAATAAGATGAATGGTAGTCCAATACCTGCCAAGGGGATATGTGTAATCAGGATCAATAAATAAAGTGTACGCCCGCCTCCTGCTGCTGTTTTTTCTATATCACTCAATCCTTTTATTCCATCGGTCTCTCCATACGAGGTTTCTCCTGCCAGCAAATGGTGGCATATGTATGATATCAAAAAAAGTACGGATAAAATCATTGCAGTAAGCATAATTTTTTTATGCAGCGCATAATGATTTTTTTTAACAGCCAGCAGCCCCGCTATTAAGAGTATTGCTACGGTACCGTTAATAATAGCATTGGCAAGCGCAAAAATATGGACATCAAAAGGTAATACTACTGTACCTGCCAGGTTGTATTTGCCCAGCACAGTTACTGTAGCAAAAACAATAATTGAAAAAATACCAATTAGCCATTTGGCCTTGGAGTCATTTTTTTGTAAGTAGGAAGCAGGGAACATATATAGAATTGTGAATGATAATAAGAAGAGAAAGATTTCATTAATAATTGAAAGCGACGATCTATAATTTTTTGAAGAAGGAATAAACACTAACTGAAATAAATGGTTCAGATTTTACTTGAAATAAGGATAGTTACCCCCGGCTAAAAAGCTCATCCAGAAATTCTTTGAAACTTCTTTTCTTTCTTTTCTCTAACATTAACATGGGGATATCTCTTACAAGTTGTGCCTGCTTAATGGTATCAAAGCCATTGTACCATCCTCTTACAACCCTGTCCCTATCCAGCAGAAAAAAGTTTTCGGTGTGGGGGAAAGCGGTATCGGCACCCACATCTGCTACGTTGGCTTTTATCTCTTTTATAGCAAAATCGTATATATCCCTTTTGTTGCCAGTAACAAACCACCAGCTATCATGATTGGATGTATAACGGTTGGCAAACTCCCTTAACCTGGGAAAAGAGTCCCTTTCAGGATCAATACTTATTGAAATAAACTGAACGATACTATCCTTGCTGTTACTGTAAGAATCCTGTAGTCTTTTCATGCTTTTTGCCATGCCCGGGCAAATAGTAGGGCATTTGGTAAAGAAAAAATCGATAACAAGAATTTTACCTTTTAAAGAATCAAGCGTTACCGTTTTGCCCAGTTGGTTGGTAAAGGTCATGTTTTTAACTTCATGCCAAATGGTATCCGGGACGATTTTCCCTCTTTTCTCAACAGTTGTAATGCTATCATAGAAATACCGCCCCGGCATTTGTACTGCCGCTTCACTGTAGTACTTTACAAGCTCGTATCCTATTATTGGTAAAGCTATTGCCAATAGCAGGCCCATTATTGCTCTTTTATTCATATACTGTTTAGTTCAACTTATCACTAACAAAAAGCCATCGTCCCTTTAAAGGTGCGATGGCTCTGTTATAAAATTATAATTTAAGAAACATTAATCCTTCACCCCTTTTTCTTTAGCTGCAGGAATGGTTTTTTCAATCTGTGCAGGTGTACCATTGTACCTGTTGCGCAATGTTTTCCAACTATTACCATCCCATAAAAAAGCAGTAATAAACCATACAAATAAACAAAGCGGCACTACAATCGTCATTATCATATTCCTTATTTCATCACCAAGATGCATAAAAACGGATACAATGTAAAAAGCTTTTGCAAAAGATAAAATGCAAATGACACCCTTCACAAAAAGGATTGGCGTATGGCTTGTTTCGGGATCCCCATACCAATGTTTTGCTAAACCAAATCCAAGAGCTAGTTCAATTATAGTAATAAAAGATAGCAACCAGAATATTTTCCAGATACGTCCGGTGCCTTCTGCAGGTGCATGCGCAAAAGTTATTTCCGGCGAAGTTACAATGTGTTCACTCATAATAAATACTGTTTAAAATAATAGGGTTGTATATATAATTAAATTAGATAAAAACAAAGGAATACAAATACCCAAACTAGATCTACAAAATGCCAGTATAAACCAGCCTTTTCAATCATTTCATAATGGCCCCTTTGTTCAAAATGACTCAATTTTGTTTTGATGTACATAATGATATTAATAACAACACCACTTAAAACGTGGAATCCATGAAAGCCTGTAATTCCGAAAAAGTAACCTCCAAAAGCAATGGGGCCTGTATGATTTGCATGGATGCCGGCTGCGGAGATCATATCTACCAACTGCGTGTTGGACATTTCTGCCAAATTATGACTGGCACCTTCCTGATGAATTGTAGATGCGATATTTACCAATTGATCTTGTGGTGTAGTTTTTAATGCTGCTAACATAGCCTCATGTGGAATTTCAGCTCCCCATGGATTCATTCTTGTAGTAGTTGGTAACACTGACAAAGAACCATCATTTAACAATGCAATATGCTCGCCTGTTAAAAGGTGCGTCCACTCCCAAGCCTGGCAAGACAAAAAAGCAAGTCCACCAATAATAGTTAGTAACATATAATTCTCAACCCCTTTTTTGTTCATTTTGTGGCCTTCATGCACCGCCAAAACCATTGTTACAGAACTGGCAATTAAGATAAAGGTCATTAAACTCACAAAAGCCAACGGCAAATCCATATGACCAAAACCAGGAAAGGAATTAAAAACCTTATTAGGATCCGTCCAAAAGTTTTGGCTGAAACGGATGGTACCATAACTAATAAGGAACGCACCAAATGTGAATGCATCACTCATTAAAAAATACCACATCATCACTTTGCCATAGCTGGCATTAAATGGGCTTCGTCCGCCGGACCACCACTTGGTCTCTTGTTGTGCTGCTACTGTAGACATATTTTGTTTTAAGTTCTAAAGGTTAGTTTTAATTTAAAGGCGGTATAGAATTTTCCTTTACCGTATCATTAATAAAAATAGCAATAAATATATCCATAAAAAATCAACGAAATGCCAGTACGTACTCATTACTTCAAGCGGTACAACATTGTAACTTCTTACCTGACTACTGAAGGCCTTCGCAAACATTACCAACAATGCTATAATTCCACCAATTACATGCAAAGCATGCACGCCCACAATAATATATAAAAAAGAAATTGATACATTCTTCTGCAATGTCAAACCACTTTTATGGAGTGTGTAAAACCCCAATATTTGCAAAGCAACGAATAAAATACCCAGCAAAAAAGTTACAGTTAATAACTGCCTGTAAACAGCCATTTCACGGGCTTTAAACTTTTTTTCGGCAAGCCACAGTGTAAAACTACTTGCAATTATAACAGCTGTACTGTACCAAAGTATAGTCGGTATTTCAAATGTAAACCAGTTTGCCTGGTTACGCTTAACAATATATGCACTCGTAAAACCAGCAAACATCATTACAATACTTGCAATTGCTACCCAAAGGGTAAACTTGTGCGGATGAATCCTTTTTCTCTGCTCCATGATCAATGTTCCCATATGCCTCAATACAAAAATTATATAATCAGTTTCTTCAAAATATTGATGCCCACTGACTATCCGTAAAAAACAAAAACTTATAAAAATCTATTTTTTAATAATGCTGGTGGCTTATGTTCTATTTACAAAAAGTGCCAACAAAACTATCATTAAATAAAAATACGAACTAAACATTACCATTCTGGCACTCTTTAAATCCATCCTAATAAACAACAAGACACTCACATACACCATCCACAAATTACAGGCTAGCGATACCCACAAACTTACTATACCAGCGATTCCCATATAATAGGGTAAAAAACCGAAAGGTATCATCAGGGCACTGTAGATAATTGTTTGCAGTGCCGTAAATTTTGTAGGTCCTTTATCACCTGGCAAAAGCTTAAATCCCGCAGTAGTATAATCCGTGTGTGCCAACCAGGCAATTGCCCAAAAATGTGGGAATTGCCAAAGAAACTGAATTCCAAACAATATCCAGGCACCCATCCAGGATATCGGGTCGTTACCATATGCTGCTATCCAGCCAATCAAACAAGGCAATGCACCAGGTACCGCACCCACCAACACAGCAATAGAATTAATCTTTTTTAAAGGGGTATAAATAAACCCATATAAAAACAAGCTAAATAACCCCACTGCAGCGCTCTGCCAATTAAAACAATACCATAAAATAAAAACACCTCCCGACCCTGCAATGATAGCAAAAATAGTTGCCTCCTTTTTACTCATTCTACCACTTGCAACCGGCCGCTTAGCCGTTCGTTTCATAACAGCATCTGTATCTTTTTCTGCAACCTGGTTTATTGCATTTGCGGCCCCTGTAACGAGCATCCCGCCTGCAAAAAGTAAAAGAACTGATATTATCCTTGATCGCAAAAAATGTAACTCATTTGGTGCTATCAAAAAACTAACAACTGTACTGAATACAACCATAAAACTCAAAGTGAATTTAATTAACTGAAAGTAATCTTTCACTTTGGCTGCCAACATAAACGATGTTGAGTTGGCGATGGTATTATTTTCCTTCATCATAAAACTGCTACTCCTTACTCCCCCAATTGGAGAATAGTTGAGCAGTACTTTTTAATAAATTTGAACTTTTTAACTAGTAAGAATTATACTTGCTTTTCAAAAAATCTGATAGTAGAACCTATTTTATCAACACTATTAATGATGACTTTCATTTGCACCCACAGCCTCTGTTTGAGGAATAAATTCTCTTCCATCTTTACCATAATCATATGCACCACGATGTACTTCAGGAATTTCACCAGCCCAATTTCCATGACCGGGTCTTATTGGAGTAGTCCATTCCAACGTGTTGCTTCCCCATGGATTAGCAGTTGTAACTTTCCTTCCCTTAAAAATGCTATAGAAAAAATTCACCACAAACAATAATTGCCCGGCAAATACAATCATAGAAACAAAACTGATAAACTGATTTAAACCTGCAAACATCTTGAATGATTCCCAACCAGAAAAATCATAGTACCTCCTTGGCATACCAGCCAGGCCTTCATAGTGCATTGGCCAAAATATTAGATACGCACCAATAATAGTAATCCAGAAATGTATGTAACCCAATGTTTGGTTCATGTAGCGACCATACATTTTAGGAAACCAATGATATACCCCTGCAAACATACCCATAAATGAAGCTACACCCATTACAATATGAAAGTGGGCAATTACAAAATAGGTATCATGCAAATGTATATCTAGTGCGGAGTTACCAAGAAAAATGCCTGTCAATCCACCACTTATAAACATACTTACAAATCCGATTGAAAACAACATTTGCGGTGTAAAGCGGATGCTTGCTCTCCATAAAGTGGTAAGCCAGTTAAACACTTTAATTGCAGATGGTACCGCAATCAAAAGGGTTAACAATACAAAGAACGCACCCAGAAAAGGATTTAATCCGGTCACAAACATATGATGTGCCCAAACCAAAAAGGCAAGAATAGCGATTGCAAATAATGAACCAACCATTGCCATGTAACCAAAGATTGGTTTGCGACTGCTAACTGAAATAATTTCGGATGCCATACCCATCGCCGGTAATAAAATGATATATACTTCCGGATGACCAAGGAACCAGAATAAATGCTGAAATAAAATTGCACTTCCACCTTCGTTTGGTAAAATTTTACCCGCTACAACGATGTCACTTAAAAAGAAACTTGTTCCAAGATTTCTATCGAACAATAGCAGTATTGCACCGGAAAGCAAAACAGGGAATGATAATACACCCAGAACCGCAGTAAAAAACAGCGCCCATATTGTTAAGGGCAACCTAGTCATACTCATACCCTTTGTACGCATGTTTAGGATAGTAGATATATAATTCAATCCACCTAAGAGAGAGCTAACAATAAACATAGCCATACTTACCAACCATAAATCCATTCCAATTTTAGAGCCGCTTGATGCATCTCCTAAAGCACTTAATGGTGGATATATTGTCCAGCCTCCACTTGCAGGACCTGTTTGTACAAACAAAGAAGAAAACATGATAACAGAAGCTAAAAAGAAAAACCAATAGCTCAACATATTGAGCATAGGAGATGCCATGTCTCGTGCACCTATTTGAAGTGGAATTAAAAAGTTCGCAAACGTACCACTTAACCCCGCAGTTAATACAAAAAACACCAATATGGTTCCATGCATGGTAACAAGTGCATAATAAAACTCGGGTTGCAATTTTCCCCCTTTTGCCCAATGACCAAGTAAATCTTCTAACCAAGGGAAAGTTGATTCAGGATAGCCTAATTGCAAGCGGAATAATACAGAGAATAAGCCTCCAATAATTGCCCAGATCATACCAGTTATTAAAAACTGTTTGGCAATCATTTTATGATCCTGACTAAAAACGTATTTAGTAATAAATGTCTCATGATGGTGATGTTCACCGTGTGCTTCGTGAACAACGTTAACCGCTTGTTCCTGTGATGTGATTGTGTTACTCATAGTTCTTTATTTTTCTGCAACAGATTTATTTACCAGATGGCAAAATAGCCGATAATTGGATTGCTTTTTTTGTACTGTCTGCAGGTACAACTGTGTCTGCAGGCTTTGGCTTTTTATCAGGAAAAACGGTGTAGTATTCCGGTTGTTGTGATGCTAACCATTTGTTGTAGTCAGCTTCGCTTTCTACAATAATTACCCCTCTCATTGAAAAGTGTCCTTTACCGCACATTTGATCGCAACTTATTTCATAAACGAAATTCGGATTGTTCGATCTTACTTTCATTTCTTCTGTAGTGTATAAAGGTGTAAACCACATGGTAGTTGGAATACCAGGTACAGCGTCCATTTTTAACCTGAAATGTGATAACCCTACATCATGAATTACATCTTGTGCATTAATAACCAACTTTACTGGCTTGTTTACCGGCAAGTGCATAGTTGCTGCAACATGTATATCATCTAAACTTGCAGGGTCATTGAAATCTACCCCCAAACCATTTGCACCCTTCGTTAACTTGTAATCCTTTTTGCCTAAAATTTTATCAGCGCCAGGATAACGAAATTCCCATGCAAACTGGTGACCTGTAACTTCCACAACAATTGATTCCTTTGGTGCTTCTCCAGTCATTTTAAACCAATATTTTAAACCGAAAACTACCAATACAGTTAAAAAAATTGCGGGGACTGTTGTCCAGATTAATTCAAGTTTTGTGTTGTGCGGAAAATAGTAAGCTTTTCTGTCATCTCTTTCCTGGTATTTAAATGCAAACCAGAACAACAATACCTGTGTGATTAAAAAAACCACACCTGTAACTCCGATAGTGATGTACAACATCAAATCAATCTTTTGTCCATGTTCAGAGGCTGCACCTTGTGGAAACAAAGTTTTACCATAATACAGTTCATTGCACCACCAGCAACCAATTAAACCCAACACTAAAAATGCAATTAACATGAATGCATTAATTTTATTGGTTTGTTTTTTTGCCTTTTCTTCACCCTTTAATACACTAACATATTCGCTGGCTTTTGCAATCTGAAATATGACCACAAAAATCATTACTGCGATTGCTATCAAGAATATCTCTGTCATGGTTCAAAATTATTTACAATACTTATTATGCTGTTTTTTTGTTTAAGAAGAAATCTATTATTATTTAAAATAACAATCATCTTCATTTTATTGTTTAATTATAACAAAAGCTATCCTTTATAATTAAAAACTAAAGGATAGTAACTGTGTCTATAATTTATGTATGGTGAATCATACTTTCTTTAAGGAAAGGATGGTTTTTTACAGTTAAGGAATGACTACTGAAATAAGCCCCTACTCTCCACATTATTACCCCAACAAATAAAGCAGCAATACCAAATTCAAACGGCATTAACTCTCCCTTTTCCTTTAATGTACCGGGCATAACCATCTGCCAGAAGTCTATCCAATGACCGAAGATGATTAAAATCGCCATAAAAGTAATCATCGTGTAATTCTTTTTGGGTGATTTTTTCATCAATATGAGTAAAGGACAAACGAAATTAAGCACAAGGTTTAGAAAAAATATTCCCCGGTAAGGACCTTGAACACGTATTTTAAAGTAACCTGTTTCTTCAGGAATATTTGCATACCAAATTAACATATACTGAGAGAACCATAAGTACGCCCAAAAAATTGAAAAAGCAAACATAAATTTACCAATATCATGCAAATGCTCGTCAGTAACATATTCTAACTGACCACGATTTTTTAAAAACACGATAAAAAGTGCAATTAACGACATACCGGCAACAAATACACTTGCAAATGTGTACCAGCTAAACATGGTACTGTACCAATGTGCATCAATACTCATTAACCATAACCATGGAATAGTTGAGCCTACCGATAAGCCAAAATATACAATGAATAAAGCTGCCCAAAGAATATTTTTATTGATCCATTTTTTTCCGGTTTCATAATCCATTGGACCAGTTTTATCACTTTCTAAACTTAGTGCACGTAATTTATGCCCCAAAAACCACCATAGAAAAATAGTTATTGCACTAAATACAGAAAAGAAAACGGGATTTAGAAAACCTTTTTTACCATTTAATAGCTTATCTCCAGCAACAGTTTCTTTATTTATCCAATGATAAATATCATCGTGACCGCCCCAAACAATTGTCATTAAAATTAAAAAACAAATAATACCTAAAACTGGAACTACGCTAGAAATTGCCTCTGGAACCCTACGCAATGCTACCTGCCAGCCACCCATTGCCAATGTAGTAACACCAATAAAAAACATACTTGAGTTTACAATCAATAACCAAAAAACACTGTTTTGCAAAAGTACAGACCAAAAACGGGTACCTGCGGTTGCCCCACCTCCGTGTGCGGCATGTTCAAATGGATGATACGCTATAAAGCCATACAGCAGGGCTATTAAGCCAACAACAATAAGACCTATTGTCCATTTTTTATAGCTCCCAGGTAATTCGAATGAATGGTTCATCTAAACTTTATTTTTATTGTATAAGTTATTACCATTAAAAAAACGGTAAAGCCAAATTTTATTAACTAATTACTGTGTTATTGCCTGGAATTCACATCCCAAAATTCTATTAATGGCTGAAAACTATTTAGCTTTCGCAACCATTGTACTATCTGTTTTTCCTACAGCTGCTGTAGCAGTTGTAGCGGGCTTAGGCTGTAAAGTCCTAATGTATTCCACCATCTGCCAGCGTTGCTTCCTGCTTAATTGAGATGCGTAACTACCCATATTATTTTTTCCATAAAATATGGAATGATACATGGTGCCATCCGCCATAGTTACATATTGATCCAATGTAAGATTAGCTACAGCGCCTATCTTTCCTGACGTTGATAATGGACCATTTGCTTTTCCCTCTGCACCATGACAGATAGCGCAATTAATATTAAATAACCTTGCAGCCTCCAAACTGTCTTTTCTGGTAAGGGACGCTAAGGGGTTTTTTACTCCGGCACTCATAGCATATCCGGCAGAATCATCCGGAAGTGTATACTCCGGCAATTCCCCTAATGCCAATGCACCCGCTACAGGTTTGGCGTTATAAAATATTTCTCTTCCTCTTTTTTGAGGATCAGTTGTAAAAACTGTTGAATCTAAACTCACGTAGGTTTCTAAAGCCCGGCTATAAGTCATATCAGGCATATAAATACTACCCGGATTACGTTTTATATCGGAGCAGCTACTTATTATTATAGCAAGTGCAATCACACCCACAACAATCTTAAAATCGGAAATTCTTTTCATTTATAACTATTAATTAAATAATTAATCTACCTGTTAGTTATTAGTCTGCCTGTAATTAATCAAGGTATAATTTCTGTTCTTTGTCATATCTGCCAATCCACCAGCCGGTTTCCGCCTCCTGTACATTTATTTCTTTTGCACCCGCATTTTGCAGGAAAGCCTGCACTTCTGCGTCGTCCGTTTTATCGGTACATTCAATGACCATCACAAATAAGTCATCTGTAGCCCTAAGATGAAAATGATGTTTTTTTATAAATGGAGATAGCTGGCATAAATAACAAAAAGTAAGTACCATCCCTACTGCTGCAAATAAAACTGTTAGCTCAAAAGTAATTGGAATCCAGGCTGGCAAAGCAAAATGCGGTTTACCGCCAATATTCAATGGCCAGTCTTTAGTAAAAATCCAACTAATAGTTGTTAATGCAGTAGTAGTACCGGCTATTCCATAAATGAACCCTGCGGTATGTAGACTTGTTTCCCTTAAACCCATTGCATGATCCAAACCATGCACCGGAAAAGGAGTGTACACATCATGGATCTTATATCCAGCACGGCGTATTTTTTTCACCGCAGGAAATAACACTGCTTCATCATCAAAGCAACCAACTACAAATTTTTTAATTCCTCCAGCCATAATAATTATCAATTATTAATTATCAAATATCAATTCTAATGCGCATGTTCAACCTCTTCAATATAAAATTTCTCTGAATCGGCTTTTTCCAAATCAGTCATCTTATGCTTATAGCTTTCGCCAGTTGTTTTTAAGATGCTCTTAATTTCTGCAACAGCTATTACAGGGAAATACTTTGCAAATAAGAAGAAGCAGGTAAAGAATAATCCAAACGTACCGAGATAGAATCCGATTTCATAAATAGAAGGACTATAGTAAGTACTCCAGGATGAAGGTAGATAATCTCTGTAAGTAGAAGTAACGATAATTACAAAACGCTCGTACCACATACCGACGTTTACAATAATACTCATGAAGAAGGTAAAGGCGATATTCCTTCTCAATTTTTTAAACCAGAACATTTGCGGAGACACCACGTTACAGAACATCATTAGCCAGTAACTCCATCCATAAGGACTAAACAGATTAGCCCTGTTTTCTTTAAATGCCCACCACTCGTAAGGATTTTGACCGTACCAGGCAATGAACAACTCGGTGATGTAGGCAATACCAACGATAGAACCCGTTAATACAATTACTTTATTCATTGCTTCAATGTGGCCTAACGTAATATAATCTTCCAGTGCAAATACTTTTCTTAAAACGATCATCAATGTTTGCACCATAGCGAATCCGCTAAAGATAGCACCTGCAACAAAATAGGGAGGGAAGATAGTTGTATGCCAGCCCGGAATAACAGAAGTGGCAAAGTCAAAAGATACAATTGTATGTACAGACAATACGAGTGGCGTAGCAAGCCCGGCCAATACCAGCGACAAGGATTCGTGTCTTTGCCAATGCTTGGTACTGCCTGTCCAGCCAAATGCAGCCACACCATACAATAACTTACGTAGTTTAGTTTTCGCTCTGTCTCTTACTGTTGCCAGATCTGGTATTAACCCTGAGTACCAGAACAACAATGAAACGGTGAAATAGGTAGAGATTGCAAACACATCCCATAAAAGCGGTGAATTAAAATTAACCCAAACAGGGCCACGGCTATTGGGATAAGGCATGATAAAAAATGCAAGCCAAACACGGCCCATGTGCCATATCGGGAATTGGCCCGCACACATTACCGCAAAAATTGTCATCGCCTCGGCAGCTCTGTTAACACCCGTTCTCCATCCCTGGCGAAACAGCAAGAGGATAGCCGAGATTAATGTACCTGCATGACCAATACCTACCCACCATACGAAGTTGGTAATATCCCAACCCCATCCAATGGTTTTATTAAGGTTCCACTGGCCGATACCATAAGTAACCTCCCTGTAAATACTGTACACACCAAACAGCAATAAAGCAACACTGATGTAGAAACCAATATACCAAAGGCGTGTTGGCTTCATTTCAATGGGACTTATAATATCTTCGGTTACCTGATGGTAATTCTTATTACCGTCAACCAAAGGTTCCCTTATTTGCGATTCGTACTTTAATGATGACATATATGTTTAGCTTTTGGCCTTAAATTTTTTTTTGAACCCGGCATTGCTGCTCTGATTATCTTCAGTGGCGTCGCACTCTTGTGCAGTAGTACTTTGCTGAACGCTATTATATAAAACTCAATTTTGAAAAATCAAATTTGAAAATCAAATTTGATTTTTTGGAACCAACATCTACAAAACTCTTAAGCGGTAAAATCCGTGTTTTAAGCATGTACTTTCTCTTCCTTATGCACTTCTTCTTTATGCTCGCCGCCTTCTTCTTCTTTTTCGTTGGTTACGTGCCTGTCAGTATTTTTTATCTTAGCCAAATAACTCACATTCGGCAATACGTGCAATTGTTCCAGTACATAGAAGTTTCTGTTATCATCCAACCTTGCTTTTGCTACTTCACTTTCAGGATCGTTTACGTTACCAAAAGTAATACTGCCACCCGGACAAGCCTGTGCACAAGCAACTTTTACATTTCTAACCAATGAAGGATCTTCTGCTTTTTTAGCAATCAATTTATTTTCTTGCAGACGTTGTACGCAGAATGAACATTTTTCAATTACACCTCTTGAACGAACTGTAACATCGGGATTCAATACCATCCTTGTTAAATCATCATTCATCTGCATTACGCTTTCATTCAAATCAACACCAATAAGCGGTTGCTGGTTGTCTTTAAAACTATCTGCTCCATTATAATCTAACCAGTTAAAACGACGAACTTTAAAAGGACAGTTATTAGCGCAATATCTTGTACCGATACAACGGTTATACGTCATTTGGTTAAGCCCTTCGCTGCTATGGTTGGTTGCCGCTACAGGGCAAACATTTTCACAAGGTGCATTATCACAGTGCTGGCACATCATTGGTTGAAATACCACATCCGGATTATTCATGTCACCGGTAAAATAACGGTCAATACGCATCCAATGCATTTCATGAGCCCGTACTACCTGAATTTTACCTACAACGGAAACATTATTTTCTGCAGTACATGCAACAACGCATGCGCTACATCCGGTACAGGTATTTAAATCAATACTCATTCCCCATTTAATACCTGGCCTGTCATAGTGTGGATACATGGTAGCATCCTTTACATAATCTTTTCCGCCATAAGGAAGTAATAATTCCCTTTCGTCCCTCGGTTCACTTAAAACTGCTTTAGGATTGGCAATAAAACTTTTTAAAGACGTTTCATATACTACTGGTCTGCTCTCGGATGAACCATGCACCTGTGTTTGACCAAGCGCATAAACATTGTCCGTTTTTGTGATGGTGGCTACAGCAGAATACCTGAAACCTGTACCGTCAAAACCAACCATCGGATAAACATTTACACCCGCTTCATTGGCAGATCTTCCAATATATTCGGCGGTTTTCGCCTTATCAGCACTTTGGCGGCCGTAGCCCACTGCAATTGCTACTACATTTGGATGAATTCCCGGTATAATTAATACAGGTAATTCTATTTCTTTATTGTTAGCCTTAATTTTAATAGTTGGTTTTTCAGGTGTCACTTCATACTTGTCTCCCTGGCGCTGGTTGCCCAATACATCCAACCCCAATACTGCCTTTGCAAATGCAGGGCTTACCAATGCGTAGTTATCCCAGGTTACTTTAGAGACTGGATCAGGTACTTCCTGTAACCATGGATTGTTAGCCTGGTTACCTGTACCAATTGATACTTTCTGATAAATTGCAATTTCATATTCACCACCCTTTACTTCAGCAACTTTTGCAACTGCTTCCGCCAGTTTAGCGTTACTAAAAGTAGCAGCGGAAAGTGTTAATTCCGGTTCTTTACTTAATCCATTTTGCAATGCAGTATTATATGCATCTACATCATTATTAAATTTAGCCGACCAATATGTTTTGAAATAAGTTTCGTAATCAGCAGTTGTACTACCCGACCATTTTAATAAGGATGTTTGAAAATACCTTGTTTTAAATAATGGATAAATTGTAGGCTGAATAAAACTGACATGGCCTGATTTTGGTTCTGCATCGCCCCAGCTTTCGAGCCAATGTGGCGCAGGAATACTGAATTTACAAAGCTCTGTTGTTTCATTTAATGTGGCATTAAATGAGATGGTAACGGGAACCTTTTTTAAAGCATCGGTAAATTTCTTACTGTCGTTATACGTATAGGCAGGATTAGTAGCATGTACCAATAAGGCACCTATTACCCCGCTATTCATTTCTTCTACTAATTTCACCATGTCTGCATCCACACCCTGGCGATAGTTTGAAGTTACTGCCCAGTTGATTGTTTTGCCATTTGCGCCGATGGCCTCATTGATGGCATTTACTATTACCTGCAGATTTACATCATTGCTTCCACATAAAACAACAGCAGCTCCTTTATTTGCATTTAACAAAGCAGCGGCAGTTTCTATACCTTTTGCAAGTTCAGCATCTTTAATAGCAGGTGCCGTAACGGCGCCGCCAACTTTTGCAAGTAATGCCAAAGCAACGGCTGCTTTTTCCGATGGCTTGTGCATGAAACGGTCATCAGCATTACTGCCAGTAAGGCTTAAAGTGCTTTCAAACTGAATATGGTGATTCATTTCAGGATTGGCACCTGAAATTTTTCTGTTCTTTGTATATTGTTTGGTAAACTCAACAGGACTAAGCCAGGTACCCAAAAAATCTGCACTCAAACTAACAATTACTTTGGCGTTATCGAGGTGATAGGAAGGGAGCGCCTTTTTCCCATAACAGGCTTCATTTGCCAGCAACATGCCGCTGTAACTCACAGCATCATACTGCACCAGACGGCTACCAGCCGGTTGTTTGGCTAAAAATTCGGAGATAATCTGCAAGCTGGAAGGAGAAGTAATGGTTGAAGATAAAATCACAACAGGCTTACCAGCCACGCTGCTCATTTTTTCCGCAATCATTTTATCAAATGTTTCAAAACTGGTTACTTCTTTAAATTCCTTACCATCGTTTTGTTGGGGGTAACGTAAACGGGTTGTATCATACAAATCCAATACTGAGGCCTGAGACTGTGCACTGGTGCCACCCTTGGTTATGGATGAATTTTCGTTTCCCTCAAGTTTAATTGGCCTGCCATCCCTTTGCTTCACGATAACAGGAATTATATCTCCTTCGTTTACGTAAGTAGATGCATAATAATTGGAAACACCCGGTATTAAATTATCTGGTTTGTTAAGATAAGGCACTGCTTTACGTACCGGCAAATCGCAACTGGCAGCTAATGTTGCGGCAGCAGTGCTAAAACCAAGATATTTCAAAAAATCCCTCCGGGGTGTTTTTGCGTCACCTAAACCCTTATCATTTAAATCTTCCAATGGCAGTAGTTCTTCCTGAAACTCATTGTTGGCTTTATCAATATAAGCGTCTGTTTGGTTTAATTCTCCAAAATTTTGCCAGTACTTTTTACTCATAATATTATAGTTCGAGATTGCAAATGTGCTGATGTGAAAATGTGCTAATCTGCTTATTCTTTTAATTGGGTATTATTCTATCGGCATATCAGCCCAATGGCTAATCAGCTAATTTTTAATAGTGACATTTTTGACATTCGGTTCCACCTATCTTTTCTACTGTAACACTGTCCAATTTACCATTTTGAATATCATTGTGGAATTTTTCGTAGATGCTGTAAAATTTGTTTCCTTCGCCAGTTTCTTTATTATAAAAGTTTACTTTACTTTCTCTATGGCAATTGATACACCATCCCATACTTAAATCGCTAAACTGGTAAACTTCCGGCATTTCCTGGATAGGACCATGGCAGGTTTGACAATTTTGTTTACCAACTTTTACGTGTTGGCTATGATTAAAGTAAACATGGTCGGGCAGGTTATGGATTTTAACCCACTGGATTGGCTGACCCGGTTTGTCAAATTTCTTTATGTCTGGGTTCCAGCCTGCGTATTGATATAGTTTTTGGATTTCGGCAGTGCCGTTTACCAATGAGCCATCTTCTTTTTTAATATCTTCTCCTTTGTATTCTTTAATTGCTTTGTGACAATTCATACAAACATTTACAGAGGGTATATTAGAATACTTGCTGTCTTGTGCACCGCTATGACAATAAAGGCAATTAATTTGGTTGGTACCTGCGTGTACTTTGTGAGAATAGTAAATAGGTTGTTCTGGTTGGTAATTCTTCATCCGGCCTAAGTCCATCGCTGCATTAATTGTCTTATAACCACCAAAGAAAAACAAACATATAATACCAAGCATCAGGTATGTTTTGTTTCTGTAAACAGGTACAGGATCTGCCCTTAAAATGCCATCCTTTTCGTCTGCCAGTTTACGCAGGCTGCTATTAACCTGTAAAAGTATAAAGGCAATTATTGCAAGAATTAATGTGAGGATCCCAAAAAGTAATGAATTATCTTCTTTTACAGCAGCGCCTCCAGTGGCAACAGGAGCTGCAGGTGGAGTATAAGCATCAGCGTAATCTAATATTGCTTTAATATCCGCTTCAGGCAAATTAAACTGGGTCATTTTAGAACCATATTTTGCCAACAACGATTTAGCATATGGATCTGACTCCAACATGGTATTTACATTGTTTACCCATTTTACTGACCATCCTGGATTGGGGGCTCTTTTTCTGGCGCCTTGCATGGCAGGGCCAATGTAGTCTTCTAATGGTTTGTGGCAGTTAGCACAATTGGCTTTAAACAAAGCCTCGCCATCGGCTGCAAAACTTGAATTGGAAAAAGAAACTAAAGCAACAAATAATAGCGTTGCAAAAATATTGTTAATGACTTTTCTATAGTAACTCATAAGACCTAAATCGATGTCTTTGGTGGAAAAATATCCTTCAGATGTTGCAAAAGTAAGGTAGGATATTGACAATATATCAACATTCTAAAAAAAAATTTTTCCTTATCCAGCTTGATTTTCAGCCGATTGTTTGATCAATCCTTATAAGTTTGTCATATTTTGGTAAACAAAAATGTTCGTCTTTTCTTTTTGATATTTGTTAAACGTTTAACAAAATTTTACTTCATTTTTGCGCCATGTTGCAAAAGCTAAAAGATCGGTGGAAGGTTAATACCCTTAATCTTATTTTAATCATTAGCACTTTTGCTATTGGTGGCAGCCTTTGTGGAAAAGCAGGTGCAAGACTGTTGGAACTTGGTGGCTTTGAAAAAAGTTTAAGCTATTGGGTTGTTTATATAATACTGGTTACGTTGCTTTGGCCGCTATTTGTTATTGCAACCAGCATACCATTGGGGCAATTTTCATTTTTTAAAAATTATCTGCTTCATATTTGGCAACGGATTAGTGGTAAACACAAAAGCCTGGTTAGAGTGGCCATTTTTGCCAGTGGTGCCGGAAGCAATGCTCAAAAAATTATAGCGCATTTTAAAAATAACTCTTCCGTTAAAATATGTGTGATTATATGTAACAAAAAAGTTGCTGGGGTTCTGGATATTGCAGCCAGAGAAAAAATCCCTAGCCTGGTAATTGAAAGGCATCAATTTTTTGAAGAAGATAATTACCTTCCTTTTTTAAAAGAAATGCGGATTGACTTTATTGTGTTGGCAGGATTTTTATGGAAAATGCCCACTGCAATTATTAACAGTTATCCAAATAGGATTGTCAATATTCATCCTGCCTTGTTGCCAAAATATGGTGGAAAAGGTATGTATGGAGCACGGGTGCATGAAGCAGTTATTAATGCAGGTGATGCTGTTTCCGGTATAACCATACATTTTGTAGATGAATTGTATGATCATGGCAGTATTATTTTTCAGGCTACCTGCCCTGTTGATGAAACGGATACTGCGGAAAGTCTTGCCCAAAAAATTCATCAATTGGAACACCTGCATTACCCAGTGGTAATTAAAGATGTACTTGAAAAACTGAAATAGAAGTTAAAATATGTATCCGGCCTTTTGTAATACTGATTGTTGCCTAATATTGCCAACGCTAACGTTAATTTATTGATACATCTCTATAAAATATTTATTGTTTCATTCCTTGTTTTATTGTTTGTTTCAACAGCAAACGGGCAGCTAACAGTTAGTGGAACTGTATATGATGTTACTAAAACTATTCCGGTAAAGGAGGTAAATGTAAAAGCAACCAATGGTAATTCAACCTTTTCCGACTCCAACGGTCGATACAGCATTGTTACAACAAAAAACGATTCACTGACTTTTTCTTATCTCGGTAAACCAACTGCAAAATTTTCGGTCAATCAAATTGCAGATATTGCCAACTTCGATATTTCGCTACACATAAAGGTTTCAGAAAAATTTAAGACCCTTAAAGAAGTGAGGGTATTTTCAAAAAACTTTCAACAGGATTCAATTGCTAACAGGGAGCAATATGCCAAACTATTTAATTACCAAAAGCCTGGCATAAGGCCAACAACCAATGGCTATACCGGAGCTGCAGGCCTGGACCTTGATGAACTGATAAATGTTTTTAGGTTTAAAAGAAACAAGCAAATGAGAAGAATGCAGGAACGTCTGCAAGAACAGGAACAGGAGAATTATATTAACTACCGCTTTAATAAAACAACAGTAAAAAGAATAACAAGACTTACTGGTAAAGATCTGGAGTTGTTCATGAAACAATACCGGCCCGATTTTGAATTTACCGAAAGCAGCAGTTTGGTAAGCTTTTACCAATACATCCTAAATGCCAGCTATCAATTTAAAAGAGAGCGGCTGATGCATGAAAAAACAACCGACAGTTTGCTGTTGAAATAATGAGACAGGCAATACTTTTATGATAATTAAATTCCTTGCTCATGTACAAATCCTGTTGCAGGCTCTATCCAATTTCAAGCGCTGTATAATCCTTTGCAAAGCCAATAATATTATCGTAGGCAGCAAAATCTTCCCTGGGATGTGTGGTGGTTAATACAAAGCAGGGCATACCTGCATTGTACGCCGATTCCACACCCTTTGGAGCATCTTCAAAAACAATACATTCCTGGGGTTTAACGCCTAACTGTTTAGCACACTGCAAAAACGTTTCGGGGTGTGGTTTGCTGATGACAACATCATCGGCACTTACCACTACCGGAAAGTATTTATGCAATTGAAGATTGGTTAATACAAAATCAATATTAAACGGAATAGCTGCAGAACCAATGGCCATCTTAATGCCTGCAGCTTTTGATTGATTCAACAATTGTTGCAAACCATCCATCAGTTTAA
>JBBQEA010000023.1:0-33239 GCA_038320245.1 Chitinophagales bacterium
CAGTGTTAGTTGAACTCCAAAAACTTCCTGTCCATGCGCCAGAACCACCAAAATATAGTTGTGCATAGCTAGTATTTGCGTAAAATCCCAATAAAAATCCCAATAAAAAAAGTTTGTATAATTTCTTCATCATATTAAATTTAACGGTGGCTTTTAATAAAGGGTAAAAGCCAAAACCCGGTACGGTAAAAAATATAAATAGTAGTACAAAATATAAATTACCTACTGAGCTGGTTAACCAGCCAATAAAGTTGTACTAATGGCAAAAAATTTATAAGGATTTAAAACAACTTCTACAGCTATGGGCTGTATGAGCAAAGTGTACTTTCGGAACAAAGCATTGTTTTTTGTAGGTACTGGATTTTAAATAGCTACCGATATCCCGTACTTTGTTTAAAAAATTACATACAAGGTAAACAGTAATAATAGTATTTGGTTTAATTGTAAACTTACACAAATTAACGATGTAAAGGTTATTTACTGCAAAATGCTGCATTAAATTACCAACAACTTACTGTTAACAACACCCGGCAATTTCCTTTTGGGCGTTTGCAACAACATAGTTTGTTTTTAACTACCTGTGGTGCTTACAGCCGGTTTGTGGTGCTACATTTTTTCCCTTTTACTCAACAGGGCATACAATACCCTGCTTTCTATGTGTTCACAGTAAAAATATCGTGCCAAACCGGTTTATAACTTTCCACCAGCTATTGAGATTGTTATGGCCTCCATAGAGCGGATTGCTTTTCTACATTTTGGAGGATTTATACAATGATTGAACCCGGTGTGACCTTCGGTACCATTGGAAACCCGGTCGGCACCGCAGGTGAGACCGGTGGGAATTTCTTTATGCAGGAGTTAATCATGGTAATCTTATAATCCTATAAATCATAGTTCTCACAATTGCCTAAATCATGGTAATGGTAACCCGGTGTGACCTGTGGTACCGACCGGTGGTTGAATTGCCGTGATACTGGTAATCGTATAATCGTGTACATCGTGGTTTAAACAATTTTAACATGCCGCTACTAACAGGTCGCCTCTATGAGGCTACTGACAGGTCGCCTCTATGAGGCTAATGACAGGTCGCCTCTATGGGGCTAATGACAGGTCGCCTCTATGGGGCTACTGACAGGTCGCCTTTATGAGGCTTTTTTGGGAGGATATTGGAACCCGTAAATTTGTGATTTAATCTTACTAATCTTTTAATCCTGTTAATCCTGATTCAGACAATTGGCAGCAGGTAGTGTATTGTGGAGACACAAACCTCGGCAACTAGAGTAGTGTTTCGTGGAGACACGAACCACGGCAACAACTACTCAAATACTCATCTTTCTTTTTCCAAAAATGATCTTGCCTTCATTTTAAATTCATCCAAAGACGTAAATTGTTTATCGCAGGCATTTGTAAGCCTCAATTTATCTTTTCTTGGTAATGCTTCAAAATTTTCGGTAACTACCCATCCATGATATTTGATATTACCTAACAAGTAGGCTTGATAGCTCAAAGTTGCAAGTCTTGCCTTTGACACATCCTTAACACCAAATAGATAGACTGGTTTACCATTTGGTTGAAAAGAATAATCAGCCTCAATATCATCCCGTTCAGGTATTGGCATTACTTTCTTTTGTGGATTAAAATCTTTAAGATCGCTAAAAATATATTCGTCTAACATTTCAAAAAACAAGTTTTCAATCACTTCTCTTTTAAAATACCGCATACTACCAATCTTTGCGTAAGCCTGTGTAATATGCATTATATCAGTGTATAAAGTTTCTTGCCTGGTTTCTAAACAAATATTGCCTTCTTGTTCGGTAAGACTATTTTCAGAAATAATTTTTTGAAGTATAGTCTCTTTATTTTCGGTATCAATATCGTATGAATATGAAAGCCTTTGCAATGTCAAACCAAAATCACAAAGTGCAAATTTATTATCACCAACAGTGGTAATATATAAATCAATCATATCACCATCCTCATGATAAATTGGCAATAGTATTTGATATATACCGGGCCGCTTTTGCCTGACAGAAACCCTTCCATTGAAATCCTGTTTAATATAGTTAATTATTTGTTCCATTAATAAATTTCGCTTATGTCAAAGTTAATATCAATTTGGTTATTCGGTGTCGGGAAATACTTTTGCCTATCTGCAAGTATTATATTTATTCTTTTTAAATAATGCTGTATTGCATCTTCAACAGTTGAGTAAGGCACTTCAGTTTCTATTACACCTTCAGGTTTTAATCCTGCATTAATTCTTTCTGCTGTTGACAAATGTACATGTGGTCCATTGTGGTGAGGAGCATTCTCGTTTGGCCCATGTGGTCCATTAACTCTTAATAAAACAATTTTACCTTTTTCCTCTTTGGGGTTATACACTAATCCGATTGAATAGTTTTCCTGAAAAGTTAAATTTTTAGAAATAAAACCACTGAATGAATGTTGACCATCAATTGACTCAAGTAGAAACTTTGTTTTACTACTTCCACGACCTACACTTGAGTCTTTAGGAGCATCAATTACCTTTTTGGAACAATTGATTAATTCATCAATAAGCTCATCGGTGAAAATCATAGAGAGCAAAATAAACAATATTTCTATTATAGACAACATAACAATATATTAGTTTTGCCTTCAAGCGGTAGACTTTTTCCTGTGTCGCCTTGTTACTAATCTCTCGGGCACATCCTGGATTAAGTTTACATCTACCACATGCCGCTCCCATGGAGCTTTTAATTGGTTGTTAATTATTCTTCTTCCTCTACTGACATTTCGCCCCGATGGGGCTTTTTAAAATGATGACGGATAGTTTATTGATGGAAAGCAACATCAGGGCAATCAAAAAAATCACAAAAATTATAGTTCAGAAAATTGCCCGGGGCGCAACATTAGTAACGAATTAGCACAGGATTAGTGCTGCGCCTAATAGAAGCAAGATCCTGTTAATCCAACAATCCAGCAAATGCTGATTTAGACAATATTTAGTGATGAAATGACAGCAGATGGAGCAGATAGGTATCGGCTACGGCGCAAGATAGAAATGTAGTTACAATTGGGCGCTGTTTTATTGTTCGTCTTTGATAGCTTTTATTATTTTGCGAAGGGATAAACCTGGATGTTTTCAACTAACTGTTACCGAATTTTTATATGGGCCGAACCTACGGTTCTCATTAGATTATCTGTTACTTTGTCAACGCCTGCCCGTACAGCGGGGGTTGAAACCTCCCGAAAGCTTTCGGGATTACAATATTAACCGAGGCTACGCCTCTTAGCTCCTAATTGCGGATAGTCATTAGTTACCGCTATTGTAAATGCCGGCTGATGGCATCCACCAATCCACCCGTTTTTTTATCGTTATTTAGTTCCCAAAACATGATGCCGCCTAATTTTTTACGGCGTACAAATTGGGCCTTGGCCTTAATGGATCGTTCATCATCAAAAGTAGCAAACAACTGTTGCGCAGGACTATAGCGATAGGGCGCCTTCGCTTTTTTATCCCAGTGATATTTAAAGCCGGCACTGTCTGTAAAAAAATTATCGAATTGCTTGTAATCTACGCCTTGCTTAAATTTACCTGGCTGGTACAATCCGTTGTTGATGGGCGCTACCTGCTCCCACACACGTGCATAAAAGGCGGCGCCAATTATCAATTGCTCCGGCTTGGCCTTGTGCTGCAACAACCAGTTTACACATCTGCTGGTTGACTGTTGCCCGGGCCTGTAATCGTTTAAAAGAGTATGGTGGCCAGTTACAGTGGCGTAGCCGCTCACCAAATCGTAGGTCATCAGGTTTACAAAATCTACCTGTGGCAATACGGCATCCCAGTCAATTGAATTTTCCAGGAAATTATCAAAGCCACCGGCTGCAAAAGTGAGCAGGTAATTGTTGCCCATTTTGCTGCGCAATACTTTAACCAGTTCGGTAAAATTATTGCGGTCGATGCTGTCGTATGAATGGCCGGGATAGCCTTCAATGGCAGGATACTCCCAGTCAAGATCGAGGCCATCTATTTGGTATTCTTTAAACAAATCTACCGTGGTTTGTGCAAATGTGTTGCGGTGCTCCGGCGATGCAAATAAAGCAGAGCAAGGCCCGCAGCCGCCCCAGCCGCCAATGGATACCATCACTTTTAGTTGGGGATATGTTTTTTTAAGCTCCACCAGTTGCACCAGGTTGCTGCGTTGCTGTTCGTTTGCAAAACTGAGCGTATCATTTTTAAGGTGCAGAAAACTGTAAATGATGTGTGTTAATTTTTCTATCGGATATTGTTTAATGCTGTCTGCATTGCCCGTGCAATAGGCAACTACTTTGTAGGATTGCGCCTGTGCTGTTGCTAACAATTGCCAGCAAAAAATACCGGCTAGTAAAAGGTTTTTCATAAAATAAAGTTAGGGGGATTGTGTTAAATAAAAAACAGGCCGCTGCATTTATAATTGAGCTGCATTTGCCGTTTATATTTTTTTGCCGTTAAGACGTTTAGCCGTTTTTTTCTTTGCTTACGCAAAGTATCAACTGCTTACCGGCGATGTACATTTTTTTTATTTAGATTCAGCGCTACCATTATAGGGATAGCATTGTTGGCTTACAATTAGTCAATAAAACAGCATTTCTACTCTTCGGCGCAAGCTCCCCTCTCCTTTGGAGTAAACTAAAATTGTGCTGATTTTTTGTGGAATAAAACGGAAAATGCAAAGCTGATTCTACATAAACGTAAAAGAAAGAGGAGACTACTAGTCGAAAAAGAAAAGAGCCGTGAGGAATTGGGGTCAGGCTCCCCTCTCCTTCGTAGAGAGCTTGCCCCGATGCATCGGGAGGTTGGGGTGAGGTCAAATAAGTTACAGGGATTCCAGTTCTATAGTAGAAGGAGGTTGAGGGCCGAGGTTGAGATCCGAACCTAGAGAAAAGAAGAATGCCCCCATCTCCGCTGGCAAGCGGAGAGTTATTTGTTGAACCTGCTTCTTTTACAACGAGATAAATATGGGCAATGGACAATGCCCCCATCTCCGCTGGCAAGCGGAGAGTTATTTGACGAACCTGCTTCTTTACAACGAGATAAATATGGGCAATGGAAATTGCACCCATCTCCGCTGGCAAGCGGAGAGTTATTTGACGATCCTGCTTCGTTAACAACGAGATAAATATGGGTAATGGACAATGCCCCCATCTCCGCTGGCAAGCGGAGAGTTATTTGACGAACCTGCTTCTTTAACAACGAGATAAATATGGGCAATGGGCAATGGACACTGCCTCATCCCCTAAAGGGGAGTTATTTGACGAACCTGCTTCTTTTTCGGGAGTTACAGCGTTACAACAAAAACTGCCCCAACTGAAATAAATACACTAACTGTTATTGTACAATAAAGTTTAAATGCCCATGTGGAAGAACAAACTTTTTGGAAAAAACATAAAGCACCGCTCCTTCTCCTTTGGAGTACACGATAAGTGAGCTGATGTTTCGCTGAAAAGAACTGGAAAATGCAAAGCCTTTTTCAAATAAACATTCAAAAAAATGAGACTGCCAGGCTGATAAGAAAAGGCACTGAGGCATCAGTGTCAAGCTCCCCTCTCCCCTTGGAGAGAGCCTGTCCCGATCTTTTATCGGGAGGTTGGGGGTGAGGTCAAACGAACAGCCAATTAAATTGCACGACAACTTTACCAATGGCCATTTACCACCACTTTTATCAACAATCTTTTTAGCGCTGCATTAAATTATTTTTATCCACTAAAATTCTCCGCTTGCACCGGCACCACCAAAATCTCCACCACCAAATGAGCCGCCTTGCTCGGGTTTGGGTGTGTTACTAAAAGCGGCTGCAATAACCAATGCTTCCAGCTGTTCGGTGTCCAAAGCATCGGTATCTTTTGGTGCGGCGGCTGTAAATCCATATTTAGGTTTAGCCAGGTAACGGGTAACCGTATAAGCAATGGCAGTGAGGCATACACCGGCTAACAGCAATAGATTTTCAATTGGTAATATCGTATAATAATACCGTACCGTAAGTGTAAGCACCGCTATCAATATCAACCCAACTCTTAACAAAACAGGATCTTTTTTTCGCAGTCCGCTAAATATGTACACAAAAGGAATTACGATGGTAAATATCCAGAACAACCATCCAAAAGGAATAGCCTCAGTGTCCTTTAATGTAAGATGAAAGAAGGCAATACTGAGCTCCCGGACTACATAATAATTTCCGGCAAAATACAAACATAAGAGGGCAACAATGCAAATGGTAGTACCAGCATCATGGTACAATCTGTATTGTTTTTGTTTCAAAATAAATTTGCCAGCTACATACAACAGTCCGGATAAAAGCATCAATACAAATGGCGTTGTTGCTTTGGCAAAACTACCCAACGGGCTATAACCAAAAAACACTATTGCAAGCAATGCCAATACAGCTACGGCACTCATCAGGCTATCTGTAAAACGCAGTGTACCATACAGGGCTAATAAAAAAATCAGCAACGCATTACCGGTTGAAGTTTTATTGCCCAACCAATAAATACCGGCAGCAATACCAGCAACAGCCAACCACAATAACGCATCATCTATCCCCGACCGGTAATGGTTTTTAGATTGTATAAAAAATTCCAGCGTAGCATAACAAACCAGTCCGCACAATAACAACAAACTGCCAGTAAGATATTCTATGTTTTCCATGAATATAAATGATATAAATGCCAGCGAAAAAAAGGCAACTAAGGCTGTTAGAATAAACAGACCAATCCTAATAAAAAAATGGGGCGTATAGAATTCATCAGGATACAATTCGCTGGCGGCCATTTTTTCCTGGGGCGAAATTGCATTTGTTGTAAAGGCATTTTGCAACTGCTGCCTGTTGTACAAATTATTTAACCAGGTAGTATTATAAGCAATCATAAGGTTTTAATTTTTTTATTCATGCTGATTAAAAACAATACAATACCGATGGAAGAAAAAATAAAATACAGGAGGGCTATCGTTATGCCGCTGGCATCCATTTGAATGGTTTTAAATATCAGCCTAACCAATACATAACCAGCCCCTATATATTCATACAGGCTCATTATTAGAAGGTAATAAAATGACTTTTCTCTCAAAGCTTTTAAGTAAAAGAAATACCCTGTTGCCAGCAACAATAAAAACCACAGCAGGTAGATATTATCAAAATGAAATAGGCCGGCCAGGCAGGAAATAAACAAGAGCTGTGCACCAAAATTACTGTAGGTAAATGCAAAGTGCTGCTTGATATTTTTTTTAGCGGATGCATAACCCGCAAGCAGTAGCAGTAAGCCCAGCAGCAAAGCAGTATAGATGATGGTTTCATTGTTAAAATCATTGTCTTTTAACAGCTGCATAGGTGTAACTGCAATACCTGCCCATGCTGCAAGGTTGGTAATAGCCATGGCCAACACTCCGAGGTGATCATAATAATAAGCCGAAAAAAACAGGATAACCATGGGGATAAAAGTGGCGAGCCCAAACCGGTTGCCAAACAGGTTGTATTGAAACTGCAGGTAACCAATTAATATGATTAAACAAAGACAGCCCAATAAAAGTACATAATCGAAAAATGAATTGGGGGCGGCTACCCTGTTGGTTGAAAAGGGTAATTTTTGTTTGCTGCAATAAAAAAAACAGCCGGCAGTAATTGCGGCAATAACAATAACAATTACCTGGTGACTGATGGTATCGATATTTTTATAGACCAATATACCAAGGCCGGTGGTTAGCATTAAAATGCCCAGGTATAGGATTATTTTTAATTCCCGATGCAGGGAAAAAAGTTTTTCATTTTCCTGTTTTTTTATGTTGTTTAGCGACCCTGCAGAAAGTTTGCCGTCGGCATGCAATTGTTCAAAGAATGGTACATCCATGTTGTAAAATAAGGAATCTTTGATGGAATGTATTGTTTCAGAATTTTTAAATTATTGGGCATTATAATACTCGCCACATAGATAATACCAAATATAATTTCATTATAGGCTCCCGCTTGCCAGCGGGATGCTGGCTGAAATTATGTGCGATGGCTTAGAGTGAAGGCATTTGGTAAATACCGATTGGCCTAACTATAGAGTACAATCGGTATAAAATAATGACTATCCGCTATGCAGAACAAAGAGGCACTTTTCGTTTTACAAAAATGCGACTATATGTACCGGGCCTACGGCTCTCGTTTAGTTGCTTTTTTAAACGCAACGGGTTAAAACCCGTTCTTACAAAACAGAAGCAAGCCTACGGCTCTACATTTGCTTTTGTTTAATTTGCTCGAAATTGTGGATAGGCATAAAAAATATTACTTGAATTCTATAAATAAAATCAACCTACATCTCATTCACTACAAATGCGATAAAATAATCCCTGCAGCTACGGCCGCATTCAACGATTCTGCTGCACCGGTTTTTGGGATGGTTATTTTTTGGGTGGCCAGTTGCATCACGTCTTCGCTAATGCCTTTCGATTCGTTGCCAATGATCAATATACCTTCTTTGATGCCTTTGATGCTTTGTACATTTTGTCCATTAAGCGCCGTTGCATAAACGGAGATGTTTTTATGTTGTTGCAGCCAATCGGGCAGATTGCGGTACAATATTTTTACCCGGCCAAGGCTGCCCATGGTACCCTGCACCACTTTGGGGTTGTACATATCAGCACAATGCTGCGAGCAAATAATGCCTTCAATACCAAACCAGTCTGCAATGCGGATAATTGTCCCCAAATTGCCCGGATCTTGCACCTGGTCTAATGCCAGCGTAATTTTTGCAACCGGCGAAAAAGTTGCAGGCGCCGGTTTTAAAAACACTGCCAACACCTGGTTAGGTGTGCTGAGGAGGGATATTTTTTCGAGTTCAAAATCAGTAACGCTGTGCAGCGGTCCGCTAAAATGTTTACGGATAAGCGGTTCGTGCTGGTGCAGCCATTCATCCATACCAAATATTTCCTTACAGGCTATATGGCCGCTTTGTAATAATTCCAAAACTACTTTACTACCTTCGGCAATAAATGTATTGTCCGCATCCCGGTATTTTTTGTGGTGTAGAGATTGGATATATTTGGTACTTGATTTGCTAAGCATTGCTGACAGTTTAATTATGCGTTTATTATCTTTCCAAAAAAAAAGTAGCCTCAAAAATACAGCCTGTTTATTGATATATGTGTTACTGCTTAGCAGTTGCAGTCAGGTAAAAAATATTTTTACCTATCCTAAAAAAAATCAATACCCGGTAAACAAGCCATTTTTATTTGAAACCAGCATTAAATTAAAAGGTGGGAAATTTAACGGAGAAGAAAGAACAAATTTGCTGCAACGCCTTTACACACAGCTGGATGACAGTTCCAAGGTGGTCATCAATGATAAATTTTTTATTTTTCACCCGGTGATGCATCCACCTGTTTATGATACCAGCTATAGCAACCGGTCTGCTATCAACATGAAAAACTTTTTTTTACACCTTGGCTATTACCGGACGATTGCTACTTACACGGATGATACGGTTACGAGAAAATACCTGAAATATACTTTCCCGTTTGCATTTAGAAGAGAGTTACAAAAAAGGGTAACTGTAAAATATACTGTTGAAGCCGGTGTGCCAACCATCGTTGATACTTTCAGCTACCGGCTGCAGCAACCTGCATTGCAGCAACTAGCTCTTCAATCTGCTAAAAAATCTTACATCGTACAATCAAAACCAATTACAAAAACAGATGTACTAAGCGAAATAAGCAGACTCACCGATACCTTCCGCAACAACGGCTATTATAAATTTACCACAGAAAACCTGATTGTAAGAGGTGATTCCAGTATTGCATCGCTTACCACTATTTCGGACGATCCGGTGGAAAATATCCGCCTATTGGCCGAAGCCAGTGAAAAAATAAACAAACCCTCCATTAAGCTGGGTATGTTTTTAAATCCGGCTGCAGATAGCAACGGTTTAAAGCTTTACTACATCAACAATATATACGTGTACCCGGATTATAGGGCTGTTGACGCATTGGGTGCAACTACTTTTAAGGAGCTAAAAGACTCCACGGGCAACATCATCCGTTACCACAACGAGATTATTAAAAAGGAAATATTACTGCGGTTTAATACTTTAAAAAAAGGTGATTTGTACCGCAGGGATGATTATGCCAAAACAATCAATAATTTCAGCCGGTTGGGCGTGTGGCAAAATATAAATGTGCAGCTAAAAGAAAGCAGCAGCGGGTTGCTGGATGTAATTATCCAATTAATACCTTCAAAAAAATATGGACTGGAAACCAATATTGAAGTAAGTTATTCTACCAATACCAATAACAATAGTTTTAGCCTGGGCAATACAGGTAATGTGCTCGGCATTTCCGGCAACGTAAGTTTACAAAACAGGAATGTGTGGCAGAGTGCCGTTAAAATGACCCATGCTTTTCGTGCAGGTGTAGAACTCAACCTGAATGCACCTTCCGGAGCCGGGCAATTAATTAATGCCAACGAAATAAGTTACATCAATACCATTTCCGTTCCATCAACGCCGGCCTTTCTCAATAAATTAATTAACCGAAATAAAAGGCTTACCTCTCAACAAACTTTTTTCAACACAAGCGTTGCTAAAACAGACCGTATAGGGCTTTTTAAGTTAAACACCCTGTCGTTTTCGTTAGGCTTTGAGTATACCAACAAAAAAAACCAGCGATTTACATTTAAGCCATTAAACGTTGAATATACCAACCTCTACAATCGGTCGAAAGTATTTGATTCAACACTGGAGAAAAACCCTTTTCTCCGGTATTCATTTAATACAGCCCTGGTGCTAGGGTATAGTTTTGGTTTTAGTGAATCGCATTTCAGCAAAAGAAACAGCAATAAAATAATAACCACTAAAATTAATATTGAAGAATCCGGCGCCCTGTTTCCTTTTATTCCGCTCGGAAATGTGTCTTTTTTAAAAAAGGATCTCCGGCAATTTGTAAAGCTTGATATTGAAAGAACCACCACTATTAATTTTACAAAATCATCGTTAGCCCTCCGCTACTTTGCAGGCTTTGGTGCGCCCATAGGAACGAAGGATACTACCCTGCCTTTTTTTAAACAATATTTTGTTGGTGGCCCCAATAGCATGCGGGCATGGCCAATCCGTGGCCTGGGACCGGGATCCAAAGCATTGTCAGCCTACAACAGTCCAACGTTTGTAGATCGTACCGGAGATATCAGGGTGGAAGCCAACCTGGAATACAGGCGTACGCTGTTTCAAATAATACCTAATTCGCTGGCATTAAAATGGGCCGTTTTTGTAGATGTGGGTAATATTTGGAATGCCCGTAACACCGCACCCGGCCTTGCTTACGACAGCGCACAATTTAAATGGAGCCTCAAAAGTTTTTATAAAGAGCTGGGTGTAGCAGGAGGCTTTGGCCTGCGGTTCGATTTTAATTATGTGCTGTTACGATTGGATTTTGGGCTTCGGTTTAAGCGGCCCGAACTTAGTGCAAATGATGGCTGGAAAGTACCCGATATAAGTTTTGATGAAATATATGGCAAGCTGTTTAAAAAGGATGAAGAATACCGCAAATGGCGCTACCAGAATTTTAATTTTTCCATTGGATTAAGTTATCCTTTCTAGATAGTTTCTAAAATTTTTCTTGAATAATTATTAGCGTGAGCAAGATGCACTGCTTATAAAATTTTATGAACTAAGCTGTGTTGCTACTATTATACATTGCTGGCGTCGCAGCCGATAGCTATCGGCTCTTGTATTTTTTTTCAACCTTGGGCAAAGTACAATAATATAAACGAAAACGAGACCTCTTCGTAACCCGATCGGTTTAAAATAATTTTTGAAATCTGAATATTTTTATAATATTTGCATTCTTCAATTATACGAATATGAAATTTTAATGAGGTACTTGCTGTAAACAAGTATCTACATCACTCCCGGTTATGTTGCGCAATACAAAGCGCTGTCAAATAATTACGTTGATGGCGTGCAGCCATCCTAATTTCTATTCAAATCTACCAATTGTAAATCATGTCATCTATTACTATATCATCGATCATTTCAATTATTCGTCAATCACTTAAAGGAGAACTACAGGATTATACGAGCGGCAGTATCCGTAAATCTATTTTATTATTGGCCATCCCCATGACGCTTGAAATGTGCATGGAAGGCGTATTTGCTGTGGTAGATATTTTTTTTGTAAGTCACCTAGGCAAGCATGCCACTTCAACCGTAGGCCTCACAGAATCTGTAATAACCATTGTTTATTCCATTGCCATTGGCATCAGCATGGCGGCTACTGCAATGGTAGCAAGGCGTGTAGGTGAAAAGGACAATGTAGCAGCTTCTAAAGCCGGCATGCAGTCGATATTGATTGCATTGCTGGTAACAATTATAATCAGTGTACCTGGTGTTATTTATCCTGAAAAAATATTGCAGTTTATGGGCGCTGAAACAGCAGCCATCGCAACGGGACAAGGCTACACCCGAATCATTATGGGCGGCAGCATTGTTATTATGCTGTTGTTTTTAATCAATGGAATTTTCAGAGGCGCCGGCGATGCCATGATGGCCATGAAAAGCCTGTGGCTTGCAAATATTTGTAACATCATTTTATGTCCTTTACTGATAAAAGGCTTGGGACCAATTCCTGCATTTGGCATTGAAGGTGCAGCCATGGCAACCACTATTGGCAGGGGTATTGGTGTAGCGTACCAGCTATTTCATTTATTCAATGGTAAACGGCTGGTAAAATTCACGTTGAAACATCTTACCCCGGATCCTAAAATTATGAGGTCGATTGTTACAATTGCCTGGCCGGCAACTTTGCAATTTCTAATTGGTTCCGGCAGTTGGATTGTACTGGCAATACTCGTTGTAAAAACAGGGCATAGCGATGCTTCTGCAGGCTACCAGATAGCCATCAGGATTGTGATGTTTTTTATTTTACCAGCCTGGGGATTAAGCAATGCAGCAGCTACACTGGTAGGGCAAAACCTCGGCGCAAGGCAACCCGAAAGGGCCATGACATCCGTAATACAAACCGCAAAATACAATGCAATTTTTATGGCGATCGTGTCCATTGTATTCCTTGCATTTGCACCGGCAATTATTCATTGGTTTACAACCGATGCTGCAGTTGCCGGCCATGCAATTGTTGCAGTGCGTATTATCAGCAGCGGCTACATTTTTTATGGCATTGGTATGGTATTGGCCAATGCATTTAATGGCGCCGGCGATACCAGTACACCAACCATTGTTAATCTAATTGGATTTTGGTTTTTTCAAATACCCCTGGCATATATATTATCGGTATCACTGCAGATGGGACCTACAGGTGTATTTATTGCAATACCTGTAGCAGAAACTGCCAATACAATTGCCTACTGGTGGTTATTTAAAAAAGGCGCCTGGAAATTGAAAATAGTTTGATATACATGCAGCTATACAAATAGAATTAGTTGGTAATTTTATAAGAATTATTTTTACCCATCAGTTTACGAAAAAGCAGTACAATCCGGATATGATCCTGCGTAAATTATTATTAAAAATTTTAGACAATTACTTAACCGATTCAATATGACTCATCATTTAGAAATTTGTGCCTTTGGTGTTCAAAGCGCCGTAATTGCAGAACGGGCTGGCGCAACAAGGGTTGAATTGTGCGATAACCCCATTGAAGGTGGTACAACGCCCTCTTACGGAGCAATAAAAATAACCAGAGAAAAAATCGGTATCCAACTCTACCCGATCATACGGCCAAGGAGCCTGAATTATTATTATGATGCAGAAGAATGGGCGATTATACTGGCGGATGTTTTGATGTGTAAAGAGTTGGGCTGTGATGGTATTTCCGTGGGCATACAAAAAATAAATGGCGAAATAGACGCTGATAAAATGAAGCGGCTGGTGGAAGTTGCTTACCCAATGGGTGTTACCTGCAACCGCGTATTTGATGCCATCCCAAATGCACCTGCAGCCGCATTGGAAACACTGATAGCAGCCGGTTGCGAAAGAGTGCTAACATCAGGACTTGCTGCATCTGCACCAGCAGGAGCGGCACTTTTAAAAGACCTGGTAAAATTGGCCGATGGCAGAATCAGCATCATGCCGGGAGCCGGTGTACGCTCCGATAATATTGAAGCTTTGCTACAACAAACAGGTGCATATGAATTTCATACCTCTGCAAGGCAAGCCATTGTTAACCCGGTAAAATACAGCAACCCCAGGGTAACCGACATGGGCAATATGTATGTTGCAGATGAAGAAGAAGTAAAAAAAATTATACAGATATTGAAAAGCCATGGTTAAATTACATTGGTTGGCACAGGCTCTTTTCAGTAAGATTTTTTATCCCAAGATTACCAGCCTTCATTTGCAAAAAAATCGGTTGTCGGTGATCGGTGATCAATAGTCAGTCGTCGGTCGTCGGTGGTAAAAAGTTGGACGAATGTATGACGCAATTGTGGTGCAATACCTTACACAATTGACACTAATATTTTTAAACCCATGCTTATTTTAAGAAGCCCGATTTGATAAAACAAACGGTCAAAAAGACTAATTGGCGGTGATTCCCCTGCATTACGGTCAATTTGAAGCAACTATGGGGCAATCATAAGCCAACTGTAAGCGACCTAAGCCATTGCTATGTAATTTGTGCAATTAATGTGCAATTAATGTGCAATTAATGCAATTAACGTGCAATTTATTTCATATGATAAAATGCTCCGGCACCCTTTACTTCACTTGCCACAAATAGTCCTTTTTGAACTAAGTCTGCAAGGTCATTCGTTGCGGTATTTCTTGAACAATTATTTAATAAAAGATAATCTTTGTTGGCGATTTTCCCTTTCTCTTTAACAAACAAAACAGCTTTTACTTGCCGCTCGTTAAGTCCCAACTTTGTCAACTGTTCTTCAGTCAAATTATTTTTGAAAAGGCTAATACTAAAGCCTCCGTCGAGTTCCAGCATTTCGGGTTCTGGCAATTGCGCTTCTTTACAAGTTTCCAGAATTTTAATAGTGCCACGTCCCCAGGCATCGATATAACCACCTTTAAAACTAACATCTGCAATGATGGGGTTCCTCGGTCTCGAAGAATGAGAACGTTTTAACGCGGCAGGCGTTAACCCTGCTGGCAAAGTGCCTTCATTCCAAACACTTATTTTGTCATCATACACACGAATTTGAATGGGTGCACCCATGTAATTGCGATGAACCAACGCATTCAACAACATTTCACGGATAGCAGCTAATGGATATACTCCTTTTTCAATACGGTGCATCCCTTCGAATCCTATTGACCTTGTTAAAAATTTATGATTGAGTTGATTTAAAACTGCTTGCAATAACATAATTAAATTCCCCTCTTCCGTTTCCTGAAATATGATGTCTGCATCATCTTTTCCAAAGCGGCCAATTTTTACATTAATACCTGGATAAAATTTCCCGGGATCTTTGCCGAATAAAATAATAGCTGCTCTTTTTAATTGCCCATTTTCTGTAAGCCTTAATTTTTCAAATAATTCCAGTAAATCAAGTCCGTCATTTTCGGGAAGGCGACCGGTATTTTGAGAAGCTGCCAAAAATATTTTTACAGTCTTTTCATCAATATCGTCAAACGTAGCCCTTGACTCAATTACATCATCCCATGTTTTGCCTGATTTCTTCAACAGAAATTCATTCAATGCTGCTCCTGTTAGTTCTTGTTTTGTACTGCCGCTTCGATAATAATATCTGCCTCTCACTGAAACAGGAACTGAGTAAGGGTGCGTTACTATTTCAATAAAGTATTTTCCGGCAACTTCATGCAGGTTTACTTCTGCTGTAACACCCATTACATTCCTGATTTTGTTGGGTATATCATCCATCAGTTTTTTATAATCAGCAACACCAACTACTTTACCATTATCATCCATGCCGATAAAAATTACACCTCCCTGAGCGTTGGAAAATCCGCACACCCATTTCAGGTAATCATCGTGCCAGCTTTGTTTGAATTCTATATTTTGTTGTTCGGGCATTGAATGAAATTATGAATATTGGTGTTCTCTTTCTATTTTACTCAGCATGGCTTGGCCGATACAAGAGAAGACAACAAATGAAAGCAAAGGCAGTAAGCTGACTTCTCAAAGTTTTGGTGTCATATCTAAACTTTACATTTGGAATGATGCAGGTTTTACGAATTACATCAAATATAATAGCTGTCTTCTGGTTAACAAAGATAATCAACTGACGTTCTTAAAGGATGCTGTTTAGTTCACTCCCCTCACCACAATCCGCTTGCCATCTATCTGCACCGGTTTGCTTTTTAATCTAACAACAGGCTTGTTGTGGGATAGCGAACGGATGGTTGCTATTACCAATTCTCCATTGGCCCATTCTATATCAACCTCATAATTTCCCCTTGCTTTAAGGCCGGTGATTTTGCCACTTTTCCAGGCAGCAGGCAAGGCAGGTAATAAATTAATATCCCCATCCTGACTTTGCAATAACATCTCTGCAACGCCGGCTGTGCCTGCAAAATTCCCATCAATTTGGAACGGCGGATGGGCATCAAATAAATTGGGGTATGCACCACCACCCTGGCTGTAATTGGTACCCCCATCCCGGGTAAGCCGAAACAAGTTTGTAAATAATTTGTAGGCGTGATCTCCATCTAACAACCTGGCCCACATATTTACTTTCCAGGCAAGACTCCATCCAGTACCGTCATCGCCCCTCAGTTCCAATGTTCGCCTGGCTGCCTGTGCAAGTTCCGGCGTTGTTAAAGGTGAAATCTGGTTGGCAGGATGCAAGGCATACAAATGAGATGTGTGCCTATGATGAGGATCTTCTTCTTTAAAATCTTTGTACCATTCCTGCAAACCTCCGTTGGCACCAATTTTAAAAGGGAATAATTGTTGCTTTTTTTCGATAAGTAAATTCCTGAATGGTTCGTCGGTTGCCAGGAGTTTGGAAGCCGAAATCATATTGCTGAATAAATCTTTAATGATGCCCATATCCATAGTGCTGGCGATAGATACATTGCCCTGTTTGGCACTATCGTAGAGGAATACATTTTCCGGCGATGTGCTGGGTGATGTTACCAGGTAACCATCCTTATCTTTTATCAGCCAGTCTAAACTAAACTGTGCCGCACCTTTCATAATGGGATAGGCTTTTTGCAAAAATGCTTTGTCGTTTGTGTATAAATAATGCTCCCACAAATGACGGCAAAGCCAGTTGCCACCCATGTACCAATTAGCCCAGCTTGGGCTTCCTTTACCAAGATCTCCCACCGGATTGCTCATGGCCCAAATATCCGAGTTGTGATGAACCACCCAACCGTTGGCATGGTAAAATTCCTTAGCTGTATTGGCTCCCGTAACCGATACATTTTTAATTAAATCAAACAATGGCTGGTGCATCTCAGAAAGGTTGGTAACTTCTGCGGGCCAGTAATTCATTTGCACATTTATATTGCTGGTATAATTACTACTCCAGGGTGGTCTTAATTCTTTGTTCCAGATACCTTGCAAATTAGCAGGTGCATCTTTTGTTCGGGAGGATGCTATTAATAAATAACGTCCGTATTGAAAATACAATGCTTCTAAACCTGCATCAGTACCGCCTTTGGTATAAGCCTCCAATCTTTCATCGGTGGGTACATTTGTTTTTGTCGGTACATCTTTATTTAATGTAAACGAAACCCTGTTGAAATATTTATGAAAATCATTTAAATGATTTTGTAGTAAAATATTGTAAGGTTTTGCTGCAGCTTTAGCCAAAAAACCAGCGGCAATTTGTTTTTCATTTTTACCGGCTGCATCAGGGCATTTATCATAGCCATTAAAACTGGTTGCAGCAGAAAGCAAGAGTATTAATTCTGTTGCATCTTTAACAGTGATGGCATCAGCATTCGTTTCAATAATACCATCCTTACTGACGGCTTTTACCAGCAATTGAAAACGCATTCCTTTGCAGCCGCTGGTATCTGAATACTGAACCGGTTCCTTTTCATAATCTATATAACTCGGTACAACATGTGTTGGGGCTTTTCCTGTTAGTGCCAATTCATTTTTGCTGACGGCATTGGTAGCAAAATGCAATTGACTTTTAGTTGCAATGCTACAATTGATATTTTTGTTACCATCTGAAGAAATACGGATAACAATTACCTGGTCAGCAGCAGATGAAAATATTTCTCTTTTATAATGAACAGCATTCACTGTAAAAGTAGTTGTTGCAATAGCATTGCTGATATTAAGATCCCGGTAAAAGCCGGAAGGTTTACCACTGCCAAACTGTTGTTGAATCATAAGATCGGCCAATGGCAGAAAACTTTCAGAATACAAACCCTGCATTTGCTTTGCCAGCTCGTTGCCTTTGCCATAATCGCCATTAAACAAGGCTTCCCGTGTTTTGGCGAGGTAATTAAATGCAGTTGGGTTTACAGATTTATTAACCGGTCCCCCACTCCACAACGTAGCTTCATTTAATTGTATCAATTCATTTTCAACGCCACCAAAAACCATGGCACCCAGCCGGCCGTTGCCTACCGGCAAGGCTTCCGTCCAGGTGATTGCAGGCTGGCTGTACCAAAGTGTAAGGTCCTTTTGTGCAAAGGCAACGATATTTATCAAAGAAAATAAGCTGAGAAATAATTGCTTCATAACAATAATTGTTTGAGTATACAATTGTACTATTTATTTTGAAACATGCGTTCGTATCGAGTGCATTTAAATTATCGTAGTATTTGCCGATTTCTTGGTTTTGCCGTTTTGGCGTTCAGACGTTTTTTTCTTTAGCAACACAACGGCTAAACGCCTAAACGGCGATTTAGACTTTTTTTGTATTTAATAATGTTGTCTTTACTCGTCTTTGCTTTTTTGTGGAATTGTATTTTTTAAAAAACCACACTTTTAAAATATCAGCGGTAATAATGTAAGCAACAACAATTAGCAGCATGGCGCCGAGATTTAAAAATGGTAGCGGCACCAAACCAATCTCGAAGGCAAAGGGCATGTAAGGCAGGCCAAGCGTAATAACTAAACCAATGATGCTGAATACAAAAAGATTCTTTGCCGGTTTGCTTTTAAAAAAGTTTTTATGGGTGCGGATGATGAAAAGAATAAACAATTCGGACAAGACCGATTCTATAAACCAACCTGTTTGAAAGGCTGCTTCTTTTACTTTGAGCAGGTACAACAACGTTAGGAAAGTGATGATATCAAATACAGAACTGTGAATACCAAAAACAACCATATAATTGCGGATGAGTTTTAAATTCCATTTGCCCGGCTTTTCCAATTGCTCTTCATCTACATTGTCGGAGGCAACAGTTAAATAGGGGAAATCGGTAATGAAGTTGGTTAACAGAATTTGCTTTGGCAGCATCGGTAAAAAAGGCAATATCAGTGATGCAGCAGCTACACTGCACATGTTGCCAAATGTAGAGCCGGTGCTGATGTAGATGTACTTTAAAGTATTGGCAAAAGTTTTTCTTCCTTCTTTAATTCCATCAACCAGTACTGACAAATTCTTTTCCATCAATACAAAGTCTGCGGCTTCTCTTGCCACATCAACAGCATTTTCAACAGAGATACCAATATCTGCAGCATTGATGGCAGCAACGTCGTTGATGCCGTCGCCCATGTACGCCACCGTGTATGTTTTTCGCAGCGCTTGTATAATTCTTTCTTTTTGCTGCGGCTCAATTTCAGCAAAAATGTGTGTGCCCTTAACCTTTTGCCGCAATGCTTCCGAACTAATATTAAAGAGCTCCTTACCGGTAAGTACCACCGGGTTTTTAATACCAATACTTACCCCAATTGATTTGGCAACATTTCTATTATCACCTGAAATAATTTTTAAAGCAACCTTCAGTTTTTTTAACTCGTCCAGGGTGTCAACAATGTCTGCCTTAACAGGATCTTTCAGCAATATAAAACCGGCAAAAACCATATCAGTTTCATCTGCTTTGGTAATACCATCCCCTGTAATAATTTTGTAGCAAACAGCAATGGCCCTCAATCCATCTTTGCCATATTGTTCATACTGTCTATCTATTTCAGCATGCTGCAATTGATACGTATCGGTACTGCCATCAGCCAATCGTAAGCTGCTGCAAATACCTGCAATTTGTGTAAAGGCACCTTTGCTGATGAGCAACTTTTCTGTTCCGGTATTGATGGCGATGCTCAATCTTTTGCGAATAAAGTCGTAGGGGATTTCACCGAATTTTGTTGGGGTAACTGATGTAGTAACCGCCATCTTTTTTAAGGCATCATCAATCGGATTGGCATAGCCGGTTTCAAAACTGGCATTCCAGTAAGCAAGCGTTTTTACATACTCATTTTCTTTGCCGGAGATATCTGCAATGCGCTCTACAATGATTGTTCCATCGGTGATGGTGCCGGTTTTATCGGTGCATAATAAATTTACTTCTCCCAGGTTTTGAATGGATGAGAGTTTTTTTACAATCACTTTTTTTGCCAGCATCCGTCTGGCACCTGCGCTCATGGCAATGGTGGTGATGGCAGGCAATAATTCCGGTGCCATACCTACTGCCAATGCCAATGCAAACAGTGCCGAGTCTACCACACTTTTATGGTTGAGTAAATTAACCACAAGGATAAATAAAGAGAGAATTAAAGTAATCTTCATCAGAAAAAAGCCAAAGTCTTTAATACCTTTCTCAAAGGAAGTCTCCACCTTGCTGTTTGCACTTTGTACAATGCTACCAAACATTGTATTGTTACCGGTATTAATTACCAATGCATTGGCTGTACCGCTAACAATATTGGTGCCTTCCCAGAGGCAATTGCTGCGTTTACTCAATTCTGTATCTGCTGGCTGAATGCCGGTTTCTTTTATCACCGGATACGACTCTCCGGTAAGACTGGCCTCATTTACATACAACTCATTTAACGTAATTAGTAAGCAATCAGCAGGAATCATATCACCGGCACTAAATACCAACACATCACCTGGCACAATAAGACTGGCCATTACATCCTGTTCCTTTCCATCCCTGATTACCGTGGTTTTTAAAGCAATCATCGATTGCAGTTTCTCCACTACTTTACTGGCGTTTCTTTCCTGAAAAAAACTCAACGTTCCTGTTGATAATACAATAAAAAGAATAATAAAAACATCCGAAGTATCACCCAAAAAAGCAGATAAAATAACTGCTCCAATTAACAGCAGCATTAAAGGACTTTTAAACTGTCCGAAAAAAAGCAGCAGGTCTTTTTGCAAATTGGATTTCCCTTTTCTTACTATCCCGGAGTCCTGTAAAATAGTATCGGCTGTTTGCTGGCTTAATCCATTGGCCGAACTTTTTAATTGTTGAAACCAATGTTCACTATCATATTGCCAGAAGCTGTCGGTGCTGTTTGGTTCCATAATTCGTTAGCAATTTATAATGAACTGAAAAAATAGCAGGCTTTATCAAATATCCGACTAATGATTGTAAATGATGGTTATCGTTTAGTAAAGGAAACAATATTAATATATGATTTCGCTACTTTAAAAAAAGCAACCTCTTACACAATTTATTCACCCGTTTACAAAGTCATTTGTAGTTATCTTTAAACACTGAATTATAAGCTGTATTTTGCTATATTTTAGTTGAAGAAACTTGTCAATTGCAAAAATATACAGCATGCTAAAAGTTGGTATCACAGGCGGAATTGGAAGCGGCAAAAGCACCGTAGCGCACATATTTGAAACACTCGGTATACCGGTGTATTATGCGGATGATGCGGCTAAAAAACTGATGAATGAGGATGAAGGATTGAAGAGACAGGTGCAGCAACAATTTGGCGAAGCAGCTTATACCAACGGTCAGCTGAACAGAGCCTTTCTTTCTGCACAGGTATTTAACAACCCCGATAAATTAGCGATGCTGAATGCCATAGTGCACCCTGCCACTATTGCTGATGCGGCTAAATGGATGCAGCAACAATCAGCGCCTTATGCCATTAAAGAAGCAGCCTTAATTTTTGAAAGTGGGGCACAGGAAAATTTAGATAAAGTGATTGGGGTATTTGCACCCAAGGCAATACGAATTAAAAGAGTAATGAACAGGGATTGTATTACCCGTGAAGAGGTAATAGCAAGAATGAACAAGCAAATTAATGAGACCATCAAAATGCGGCTTTGCGATTACGTTATCACAAACGATGAACAACAGTTGCTAATACCGCAGGTGCTGGCTGTACACAAGCTATTGCTTGAATTACAGCAGAAGTAAATAGAACTTTTAAAAATTCGTTTTACACAAGATTCACAAGAGAAGGCGCTTCTTGAACTAAAGTTTACACCTTTTTAAAAAGATGTAAACTTTTAAACCCTTTAATTCACCATTGACCATTGACCATTCACCCCCCGTTACTTCAACACCTCACTTGTATAATGAAAACTAATATCCGGATTGTTTTGAATTTCGGTATTTAAAAACCATTCGCTGTTGGCGAGGTATACCAACTGTCCGTCTTTGTCTGCTGCGATATTTGCCTGTTTAAAGCGGATAAAATCTTCCAGCTTTTTAGGGTCTTTACTGCTGATCCAGCAGGCTTTAAAAAACGGCAGGCTGTTCATTTGTACCGAAGCACCATACTCCTGCAACAGGCGGTATTGTATAACTTCAAACTGTAGTTCGCCAACACAACCAATGATTTTTTTGTTACCGCCAAACTGCGTGAACAACTGTGCTACCCCTTCATCCGTTAATTGAAGCAAACCCTTTTCAAGCTGCTTGGTTTTCATTGGATCTTTGTTCTGCACTTCTTTAAATATCTCCGGCGAAAAAGATGGTATACCGGTGAAATAAAATTTCTCTCCTTCGGTCAGTGTATCACCAATTTTAAAATTACCCGTGTCAAATAAACCTACCACATCACCTGGGTAAGCCTCTTCAATTACATCTTTTTGGCGTGCCAGAAAACTGTACGGGTTATTGAAACGCACGTCTTTTTCCAAGCGCACATGGTTGTAATATTTACTCCGCTCAAACCTGCCACTGCACACTCTTAAAAAAGCAATCCTATCCCTGTGTTTGGGATCGAGGTTGGCATGTATCTTAAAAATAAATCCACTGAATTTGTCCTCCTCCGGTGCCACATCCCTGATGGTAGTATGACGAATACGGGGCGTAGGTGCAATGCGGATAAAGGTTTCCAGCATTTCCCGAACACCAAAATTATTTACAGCACTTCCAAAAAATACAGGAGCTACTTCGCCACTCAAATAATCGGCTACATTTAAGGGACCATAAACACCATCAATCAATTCTACATCTTCTCTCAGCGTAGCTGCATCCTTCTGCCCTATTTTAGCATCTAGTATTGTATCGTTAATATCTGTAATGGCCACCACATCTTCGTCGTTGGCCTTGGTGCCTGCGGCAAATAATACCAGACTTTTCTGATGCAGATCGTACACACCTTTAAAATCTTTACCACTGTTAATGGGCACCGTCATCGGGTGCAATTGAATCTTTAATTCGGCTTCAATCTCTTCCATCAAATCAAACCTGTTTTTACCATCCCTGTCCATTTTGTTGATGAACACAATTACCGGTGTTTTCCGCATGGCAATTACTTCCATCAGTCTACGGGTTTGGGCCTCTACGCCATTCACACTGTCAATCACGAGTACAACGCTGTCCACAGCTGTAAGGGTTCTGTAAGTATCTTCCGCAAAGTCTTTGTGACCGGGCGTATCCAGCAGGTTGATGAGGTTGCCTTTGTATTCAAAAGTCATTACACTCGTGGCCACACTTATACCCCTTTGCCTTTCAATCTCCATAAAATCGGAGGTAGCGTGCTTTTTTATTTTGTTGCTTTTAACCGCACCGGCAGTTTGTATGGCACCACCAAACAACAGGAATTTTTCCGTGAGGGTTGTTTTACCGGCATCGGGGTGACTAATAATTGCGAATGTTTTGCGTTTGTTGATTTCGTTGATGTACTTCATATTCCCCAGCCCCACCGGGGCTTATTATTTTGAGGCGCAAAGGTAAGGGTTGACAAAGGTTATTGCAAAAGGAAGGGGAATGATGCTATTTTAAATAACGATTCAACGAAAATATTTCATCATGAATTTATGCCAGGGATCGTAAGTTGAATTAAATTCTACATATATTTAAACGTTCAAACTATACTTCTACATTTCACACGCTATAATTATAACTATTACTTACTTTATGAGAATAAATAATTTACTGCTGGCAATCGCAGTTTTGGCGGGCCATCAATTATTTGCACAAGTACCAACTATCAATTCTTTTTCACCTGCATCCGGCTCCGTTGGTACAAGCGTAACTATTACAGGAACTAACTTTAGTTCAACGACTGCTAACAACATTGTTTTCTTTGGTGCGGTAAGGGCAACGGTAAATATCGCTTCTGCTAATTCGCTTACTGTAACAGCTCCGGCGGGCACTTCTTTTAAGCCAATAACCGTAACTGTAAATGGTTTAACAGCCTATTCTGCCAATCCATTTATTATCAGCTTCAATGATTCAATTTCATCATTTACAGCCAACTCATTTGGATCAAAAACTGACTTTGCCACTGGCACCTATCCCAAAATAATTGTAGTAAATGATTTTGATGGCGATGGCAAACCAGACCTTGCAGTGGTAAATCAAGTGGCAAACAGCATTTCTGTTTTAAGAAATATAAGCAGCGATTCAGTTCCATTATTTAGTCCTAAAGTTGATTATGCTTCTGGAAAAGAACCAATTAATATTGTTGCCGCCGATCTGGATGGCGACGGAAAAAATGATCTGGTAGTAACCAATTTGAATGGAGGTGGCGAAGCAGAAATAAGTATTTACAGAAATATCAGCAGCTTTGGCAATATTTCATTTTCTCCCAAAATAGCATTTGCCACCGGTGCTGGCGCAATAGGTGTTGATGTGGGCGATCTTGACAGCGATGGTAAGCCAGATATAGTTGTTACAAGTAGCAATGCAGGTATCTATTCAATTTTTAAAAATACCAGTAGCATCGGAAATATTACATTGGCTACAAGACAGGATATGCCCTATTATCGGGGAGACGAGGTAGTTATCAGCGATATGGATGGCGATAATAAGCCAGATATTGTGCTCACCAATACAATCAACAATACAATTGTAGTGCAAAGAAATACCAGCACGCCGGAGATGATTTCTTTTGAATATGGCGTATCCTTTGCTACAGGTTCTTATCCCACAAAAATTGCATTGGGAGATTTTGACGGAGATAACAAAAAAGATGTAGCAGTAGTGAATTACGCTGGCAAATCCATTTCCATTTTAAGAAATACTAGTGTACCGGGCGCTTTGTCGTTTGATGCCGCTGTCAATTATGCATTGGAAACGAATCCTTCTAATATCACCGCAGCTGATTTAGATGGAGATGGCAAACCAGATTTGATAACCGGTGTAGGAAACGAAGGATCAATTGCTGTTTTAAAAAACAATTCAACAGCAGGAAATATTTTGTTTGACACCGGTGTAAATTATAATACGGGCAATTTTGATACTTTTTGCGCCGCCGGAGATTTTACCGGTGATGGAAAGCTGGATATTGCTGTATCCAACACACTGCTAAGTACTATTTCTATATTAAAAAATAAGATCGGGCTTATCGTTCCATTGTCATTTTGCCCGCCAACAGCAAGTGATACGCTTAGGTCCGGCATTACTGGTACAGTTTATCAATGGCAGGTAGATACCGGCAATGGTTTCATAAATATTATCAACAATGATTATTACGAAAATACCAATGCCGCTGTTTTAAAATTAATAAATATTCCTTCTGTTTTTAACGGCAACATTTATCGGTGTGTGGTGGATGGCAAATTGGGTGATTTGTATAAAATCAGTTTCTCTAATACCTGGACCGGTGCAGTTAATAATGACTGGAACAATCCAGCCAACTGGAAATGCAGCAGCATTCCTGATAACAATACGGATGTGATTATTAACAATGGAACCATGGTTATAAACTCAAATGTAACCATCAATAGTTTGGTAATAAATGCCGGCGCATCCCTTACAGTTAACACCGGATTTAACCTGATTATTTTACATCCATCTAGTCAACAAAATACTTCCAGAAAATATAAATAGGAAGTTCAATCTTGTTATATCTCGTATTGAAAAAAGACCATTCTTTATTCAATTGAAATTTTAAATGTTTTTATTTTATTCTGTACATCTTTTATTGTAAGGTGGTAGATACCTTTTGGCAGATAAGTGTTGATGGGGATGCTTTTAGTTCCATCTGTACCATCATGATGAATGCTGGTGGTTATTAACTGCACAGCTTTAGCATCAAAGATTGCAGCCGGATACACCCCTTTTTGCTGCCCGTTCATTTCTAACAATATGATGTTATTGGTTACGGGATTTTTTACCAATCGTATGCTATTTTCGTTGGTGAATATTGCTTTTATAACGGTACTGTAAGTAATGTCTCCATTTTTTTCAATTGCTTTTATACGGTAATAATTTACTCCGGTAGCTGGTTTGCTGTCGGTAAATTGATAGTTGGCAGTTGATGCATTTTCTTTACCGGCAACTTTTCCTATTGTACTGAAATTAATTTCGTCAACTGCCCTTTCTATTTCGTAAGCCGCAACATTCAATTGGTTGTCTGCTTTCCAATCAATTACAATTTTTACCTCATTGCCTGTGCTTGCATTTTTTTGTATGATGGCTTTTGTATTGCTGATTTTTAATGGAACGGTTAAAGATACTTTTTTGAATATAATCCGGAATCTAGCACAGGAAGCACTTGCTGTATCATCGGTAATAGTAAAATCTATACTGTTGCCAGCAGCTAAGTTTAAGGCTGTAGTAGTTTGTAAAAACCTGTCCTCGATAAATGCACTAAGCCCGGGGATAGTAAAATTTTCAGGCTTTAATTCCAGCTGGTATTTTCGCTTTACAACATTCGAAATATGCAGTAGAATCGTGTCTGCAGTTCTTATATTTTCTCTACGATCTACAGACAGGCGGTAATTGTTATTTTGTATAGACAGATTTTCGGCCCCGGGATTTCCGAGTTTTTCTGCATCTTGTTTATCTTTTTTACTGCTGTACTTATCATCAAATACTGTCATTACGCCATCCACTAAAGGTATAGTTGCATCCTTGTTGTAAGAGTAGAGGTTGATACGCATTTTTGTTTGTACACCTGTTGGCCTGAACACATTATCGTTACCGCAGCTGCATTTGTCATTTTCATTTACAGTTAAATTACCTGCAGCAATTGCATCTATATAAACTGCTGCAAATGGTTGTGCATACTCCGAGAGGCTACTTATTGGCGCCGGGGTAAAATCGTAGGTACTACCGTTAAAGCTTGCAGTTACATAGCCACCCACATTATTGGACCCGCCCAACTTTGGATCCCAAAAGTTAAAGTTCCGGTTAATAAGGCTGCTGTTATTCAGGGCAATATTATCAAGGTTGATTCTGGATGCAAATGGGTTCCCGATTAGCTTCCATCCCGGACCACTGATTGGAATGGATTGATTTCCCTGTTTTACATTTCCATGTATCCTGAGCGTAACATTGTCTGCCGGAGCATTGGTAAGCAATGCCAGATTATTGGCACGAGACCCCCTTACAAAAAGGAAGTAAGCATTGCTGTTACTGATGGGTTGATTGGTAGTAGTGATGTTTAAAAGACTGCTGCCCGAGAGTTCTTTCATGGAGGCATTGTTAAGTGGATTTTGATCAAAGCCATTAGCAACCGGGCCGCCGGTGATATGCAGTCCAAATCCTGGTGATGGATTGTACGATGCATTTCCGCCAGCATTTTCCTGTAAGGCTTCATTAATTGTAGGAGCTCCCACAGCAGTTACAGGGAATGCAATTAATCGCCATGCCCTTTTTGCAGGAACAAATCTTTCCATCGTTATTTTGCCATTGATATAACCACCGGATGTATTACCAATTCCAATTGAAGCTGTACCACCTGCATCACTTTTTAAAACCAGGTTTTCGTTGCTGTAGAGAATGCCTGCTGTTGGGGTAACCCTACCAGTTACGTTAACCAGGGTACCTGGGGCATTGCTGATAACCGCACCACTACTGTTGTTAAGCAGCAGGTTATTGATTGTTCCGTTACCACTTATTGGTTGAGAAGCTGTACCATCCAAAGAAATACTGCCGGCACCAATGATGGTTCCATTAATGGTCATACTGTCGGCAACAGAAAGTGAATTACTAACAGCAATATCGAGAAAGGCGCCTGGCTGAATGGTAAGTGATTTTACTGCCTGATTGCTGATGATTAAAGGTACATTGGTTGCATTGGTAATGATGGTACAGAATAAATTATTGGGTACACCATTGTCCCAGTTTAATGCATTCATCCAGGTATTATCATTTAAGCCCGTCCAGGTGGTTATGTATACATTGCCAAAACCTCCCAACGAATCTGTTCCACATGAATTAGTAAGCGCTACCGCTCCGGATGCAGTTGCAGCAAGTGTTGCGGTTATTTGCGTATCAGCATCAATGGTAAAGGAAGCAGCAGCTGTTCCACCAAAACTAACACCCGTAACTGTACTAAAATTACTGCCACTGATTACAATGACACTTCCTGCATTTCCAGTTACCGGGGTAAAAGATGTGATACTTGCTGTATGATAAATTGTAGCTGTTACAGCAGTTCTTGTAGCAGATACAACTCCATGTACATTTCTTGATTCAGCATAGTATACAGTAGTATTTGAAATAGCGGGTGTATTATATACCGAATCATTACTTAACAATAAAGTTCCGCCTGTTGGCATATCGTACCAGTCTACTTGTTCGCCATTTAGCGCTGTAGCTTTTAACATAACACTGCCGTTTCCGCATCTTGAACTATCCCTGCCGGTTGGAGGCTGTGGTGCTCCTGCATAGGCTAAAGTAAAACGGCTAAATGAATTAAAAACATTGGGTGAAGAGGTTGAGCTTACACTGCCGGTTGTAATGCTGGCACCTATAGCACCAATATTACTCCAGGTGGTGGGTGCCGCATTCGTGTTTTTACATATTCTCAAAACCGTCGTATCTGTTACAGCATCATCTGCACCATAATGGAGCGTAATGGTTTGATTACCGGATAAGTCAACAGCAGAAGCAACAGCGCCGCTACTGGTATTGTATCTTTCTACATCCCAGTAATGTGCAGTGGAAACATTATTAATTGGGAATGGCAGCGTCCATCCCAATGCATTTGCACTGGCATTAAACACTTCGGCCACGTAACTGTAAGAGGTGACTGTTGAATGCCTGATATCTAATTGTACCGGCCTGCAGCTTGATCCTTTACCAATGGGAAAATGTATTGTTTTAGCTCCATTATTGGTAACATCGTATTGCATCGGTCCATTAACGTAGCTGGTTGAAGCAGCAGTTGTTGCCGTTACAGTACAACTTTCATCCATCAGCCTTAGTATGTGTGCGGTTGTAGTAACAATCTTGCCAGACAACAGGGACAGGTCTCCACCGGTTGGTATATTAATTCCCTTATTCAGGGTAAAATTTCCGGAACTTTTGTTGATGGTGAGTCGCTTAATGGTAGTACCCTTTACAGTGCTATTATTAAAGGAAGTAGAGCTGTTGCCATTAATAGTAACTCTTCCATTGGCACCAGCAGCAAACGCTATAGAATCGGAACCAGATTGAATGGTAATATTTCCTGCATAGGTACAGTTAGTATTATAAGATGGACGCAAAAGACCAGTTGAAGCCTGGGTGAAATATACATTGCCATTGTAAGTATCAGGTGTTGTATTGGCCAGGTACCAGTTCATGGTGCCGGAATTGGTAAAGATGTTATGTGTATTAAATGCAAAAGTATTACCACCGGTGCAGTTTTGGTTGCTGGCGGTTCCATTCATGATGAACACATTGAAGAACCCATTAAAAGTACTGTTGGTAAGATTAATATTAGGGGCTGTAAATGCTACAGGACCGTTCCAAACACAGGGGCTGGTAGCACTGCCAATAACGATTGTACTGTTTGAAGTGCCAGAATTAGTGGTGGACTGTAAATAGAAACCAGTTTGTACTACATTGTAAAAATAAATGTTAGTAGCACCGCTGATAGAACCATCTGTTAAATAGCCGGTACTTAAAAAACTGATAGAAGAACCTGTGGTATTAGTTCCCACATAAATATCGCCGGTAGAGGTAATGGTGCTATTTAATTTTAATGTTTTTTTAAATACTACGGTTGATGGAAGCGTACTTGTTCCATCTGCAAAACTAATATTACCACTATAAGTAACCAACGCAACCACATCTCCACTAAAATAATGGGAACTGTTGGTACCACTTACAGCTCCGTTTTGTCTACCGATATATAAGCCGCCGGTAGTGGTGCTGGTTAGCGATACAGAATCAGCGTAATAATTTCCTGCAGAGTTGGCACCGATAATAAAATTGTTGTTGCTACCACCACTGGCATTGGCATTAAAAACAGCTTTTGCAAAAAAGGAATCCGGTAAGGCAGTACTGCCGGTACCCATTCGCCAACGGCTGGCAGAAGCAGTGGCCGTAAAGCTTACATCTCCATAGTATTTATTTCCTCCTCTGGCAACTGCATCATCAATTGGATAAGTTTTAGTAAAATTACCAATCCCGTACAGCGTAAGATATTCAATATTGATGCGACCGGTGTTGATAGTTAATGAAACCGGGTAAGTGGCTGACCCAACTTGAGTGCCACTAAAATTTACATAAGTAGAATCATTGTTATCACTAAAAGAAATTTGTGCTGCTGCTGCTGATGAAATAATGCTTCCACCGGTTAACGAACAGGTAATAAATGCCCCGGTGTTATTAGCAGAATTCACTGTCAGGCTTTTACCATTCAAATCTACTATTCCATTATATTGATCGTACTGTTGTGTAACCACACAATTACTGCTAAACTCAATGTCAATAAGGTTTCCAGCTGTATTATCTACTATTAAAGTATAAAAGGTTTCTTCTGGTAAAACGGTAGTTAACATTTGGGTTGCTGCTACTCCATTTAAAGTAACTGTACCTTTATTTTCAATAAACGGGTCGGCATTTGTGCTGGTAACTAACCAGCTACCGCCAACATCAAGAGAATAGTTATTGGCAGCAGTTACGTCCAATTGGGCATCGTTATTAATTTGCAGATCACCGGCAACGATCGTATTGGAACTAAGCGATTTAATTCCTGTTTCAGAACAGGCCAATGTGTAATAATCTAACGACAATATATTTTGGTTTCCAATTGCATTGTAATTGACAGTTCCTGTAGCGGCTGTAAACTGGGCATTTAAAATGGTACTGGCTGTACCAGCAATTTCCAGTTTGCCGGAATCGGAAAATACCAGCTTATTGCGATTGATATTTGAAGCTAAAGCAAAATTTGATAAACAGCTTAACATTCCTGTACTGATATTTACCTGGCATTTTCTTGCATTATTTGTAGAATTAGTAGTGATTAAAGAAAGGCAATACACAATACCGGCATCTACATTCAATGTATTTATATAGTTACCAACCAAGGGTGGGATAATGTTGATATTACCAGTAACCTTTAATACAATTCCATCAGCCATAGTTAAGGTGGTTTTGGCATTGCGTGTGCCATTTCCAATTACAACTGATGCACAGAATGCATCTACATCAACCGTTACTGTATGTCCGTTAGCAATAACTACTGCATCACCTGCCGCCGGAACTACCCCACCTACCCATGTTGCAGCATCGCTCCAATTTCCTGAAATTCTGGAATTGATGGTAGCCCCAAAAATATTGATTGTAGAAAACAAAAGCAGGAAATAACTTGTAGCATAAAGTTGTTTCATAGTATGCCGGATAAATAATAGTAGGGTAGTTTATACATTCGAACTAACGGCAAAAAGGTAATTTTATTTCATATTTTCCTGATAGTTATCACCAGCAAAAAGGATTAAATGTGGGTAAATATGTAAAGGGTTGAGTTAAAGCCTGCAAACGAAAAATGTAGTACTCAGGTGAAAAATAAAAAAGTGCAGTTAAACTAATAACTGCACTTTTATTCCCGTAGCAAAACGATTATACGATTTATTTTAAACCAGCATTCCTATAAATCAAACTTTATCCCCTGCGCCAACGGTAATTTATCGGTATAGTTGATGGTGTTCGTTTGCCGGCGCATGTAAACCTTCCAGGCATCGCTACCACTTTCCCGTCCGCCGCCGGTTTCTTTTTCACCACCAAAGGCACCACCAATTTCTGCACCGCTTGTTCCAATATTCACATTTGCAATTCCGCAATCGCTGCCTGCATAGCCAAGGAATTTTTCAGCCTCACGTAAATTATTGGTCATGATGGCACTTGACAAACCTTGCGGAACCCCGTTCTGCAAAGCAATAGCCTCCTCAATAGTTTTATATTTCATCAGGTACAAAATGGGTGCAAATGTTTCGTGCTGCACTATATCATAACTGTTTTTTGCTTCAGCAATACAAGGTTTTACATAACAGCCACTCTCATATCCTTTGCCTTTAAGCACACCGCCCTCCACTATAAAATTGCCACCTTCTTCCTTGCATTTGGCGATGGAATCCACATACATTTTTACTGCAGCTGTATCTATCAATGGCCCTACATGGTTCTTTTGATCCAGTGGATTTCCAATCTTTAACTGCTTGTAAGCATTCACTAATTTTTCCTTGAATTTATTGTACACTTTTTCATGAATAATTAATCTGCGGGTACTTGTGCACCGCTGTCCTGCTGTACCAACCGCACCAAATGCAGCGCCAATCAAGGCCATATCCAAATCTGCATTTTGTGTAATAATGATAGCGTTGTTACCACCTAATTCCAGCAAACTTCTGCCCAGTCTTGCAGCAACTGCTGCTGCCAATGCCTTGCCCATTCTTGTACTGCCGGTGGCAGACATTAAAGGAATTCTTGCATCGGCACTCATCCATTCGCCTACTTCTCTTCCACCCATTATCAGGTTATTCACGCCCTCAGGCACATTGTTTTTCTTAAATACTTTGGCCGTAATATTTTGACAGGCGATACCACACAACGGTGTTTTTTCACTCGGCTTCCAGATGCACACATCACCGCAAACCCATGCCAACATGGTGTTCCAGCTCCACACTGCCACCGGGAAATTAAATGCAGAAATAATACCTACAATGCCCAACGGATGATATTGTTCATACATCCGGTGGCCCGGTCTTTCGCTGTGCATGGTAAGCCCGTGCAACTGACGGCTAAGGCCTACTGCAAAATCGCAAATGTCAATCATCTCCTGC
>JBBQEA010000024.1:0-33194 GCA_038320245.1 Chitinophagales bacterium
GCCTTACCGGAAGAAGGAATAAAGAAAATGGTAGCTTTAGCCAATGGGCTGATACCTCAATACAAATAAGATTTACATCTAACTGTAAAAAAGCTGTCTTGAAAAAGGCAGCTTTTTTTATTGGGGCAGTACGCAAACTTAGCCATAACAAAACAAGAAAGATTGCTATCAAAAAGCAAAAAAAAAAGACAACGAGAAATCATTTTTGTTGGTTGAAAAATAACTCAAATGCCAAAGCAATTTTTTCAAAAATCAAGGGAATTAAAAAAGGGTAATACATAAACGCATTACCCTTTAATCTTCCTATAAAAAGAAAAAAATTAGTTTTTCCTGATCCTTTCTCTTCCGAAAGTTAATCCCAGTTTGATATTAAATGTAAAATAAGCATCATTGTTCTTTGGATTTCCTCTTATGCCGCCTTCAGTTTTCCTGAATTCGCCTGTTGGGCCTCCGGGATTGTAACGATCATTCCTGCTTAAATCGAGTGCATTTTGCAATTGTGAACCAGATAGGTAACTGGCAAAAAGATTACTGTTGATATACCTTGTGCTAACATCATCCAAATAATCTGTTGTAGTAACCCGGTGAATAAACTCTGCCCTTAAATTAAGAAAAGATGATAATTCGTATTTTACACCAACGCCAAAGGGAAAGTTCATTTGAGAAAGTTTATAGGGCTTTCTTTCAGGATATTCTATAAATCCCTGTCCTTCGGTACTTAGTGGTTGCAAATCAGTATATTGACCATTTCTGTTTTTGCTTTGAGGATTAAAAGAAAAGTAGCCAATTCCCGCAATTAAATAGGGCGACCATAATGGCGGCTCAACATCTCTGCCCATATAATTTCCAAAAATAAAAAAAGGATAAATTTCACCCAGCAGCGTTATTTCAGAAATTTTACTTTTAAAACTTAAATTTCTCTCATATCGGCCAGAGGTAGTTGCTCTCACATCTTTAAGAATACTATCATACGCTTTAATGCTACCAAAGGTTCCTTCTAATCGCAACCCAAAAGATTCTTTATAGATGGCCGATAAATAAATACTTCCGTTCAATTGGTTATTCCCAATATTAAGATCTTTTACAAATGGCGCACCAAATCCCTTTCTTCCACCAACATCAGTAAGACAATTCATCAACCCTACGGACCCACCCACTTCAAACATTACGGGTGTATCGTAAAAATTGTTATCATAAAAGTAGTATTGAGCAGTTGCCTTAAAGCCAGTACCAACTAACAGTATAATTAATACTGTTAATAAAATCCCTCTTTTCATATAATACTGTTTCAAATTAATATTAATCTTTAGGTTTCAACAAAATACCAGATGCATCGCAAATTAAACGATTCTTGCCTTAAATTATTCTTTCTCCGTTTTATTATTATAAAACTTACAGACAGCCTTCAATCCACATATGCTGCATTTAGGACTTCGGGCTGTGCAAGTGTACCTTCCATGAAGTATTAGCCAATGATGTGCTTTATAAACATACATTTTAGGTATATGTTTAATTAGCTGTTTTTCGGTAGCAAGCGGTGTAGTAGCCTTGGTTGTTAATCCAATCCTTGCACTTACTCTAAATACATTCGTATCTACCGCCATATTGGGCTGCTCGTCTCTTACAGAAGTAATCACATTGGCAGTTTTTCTCCCTACCCCGGGTAGCGTTGTTAACTCATCAACAGTCATAGGAACTTCACCATCGAATTTTTCCATCAATATGCCAGCCATTGCAATAAGGTGCTTCGTTTTGTTATTTGGGTAAGATATACTCCTGATAAGCGGAAACAACTCATCAAAACCAGCCTTACTCAACGACAGCGGATCGGGGTATTTTTTAAAGATGGCGGGTGTTGTAAGGTTCACCCGCTTATCTGTACACTGTGCAGAAAGTATTACTGACACCAGCAATTGAAAAGGGGTGTCGTACAAAAGCTCCGTTTCAGCTTCGGGACTATTTTTTAGAAAATAGTCAATTAAAAATGTGTACCGTTCCTTTTTGGTCATAATAAAAGTCCCCCGACAGTAGCCGGGGGACGAAATTAAGTTAATTACGGTTGTTAATATTAGCCTTCAGCCGAATATAGCACACCAACTTTTTTATTGGCATAATTCAAAATGAAATCTACAGCTTCTTTCCTTGGAGAAAGATTTAAATCTGCTAATTCATTTTTGGCTGCGGTTAATTCCTGATACTTTTCCTTTAGGATCCAATCAGTTTCTAAAGCTGCCTTGATGGCATTTGATTGATCGATTGATGTTTCGCCATACATGTATGACAATAGATCTTCCTGCATAAAGCTGTGCATAGACTAATAAGTTGCGTTAAAAAAATTATTTAATTATCAATTATCCGTACCTATAAACGGCTAATGAATGTGAATATTGTATAAACCCCATTATTTAGTGACACTATCAGGTGTAACAATAAACAAATCTTCGTTATCTTTTTTCATTAAATACTTTTCCCGGGCATATTTTTCAATAGTTTGGGCATTGGTTTTTAATAAACCAAGCTCTTTTCGGGTCTCTGTAATTTCCAAACCTTTCTTTTCTTCCATTTTCTTCAATTCATTTGAGTGTCTTACTCTTTCAAACTGAGATAATACATCATTCCGGTCAAAGAAAAACATCCAAACTAAAAAAGCAATTATAGCCAGCAGGTACTTATTCTTAAGTATTAATAAACTTTTACCGCCTCTTTTTACGAGTGGTAGTTCTGAGTATTTATTAACTTTTATGTTTTCTGTTTGCTGCATTCTATCAAATAGTTCATTATTCAACCCAATTAAAATCTTCCAATTCTTAATAGTTTGCAGTTAATTAAGGCAACTAATCTTCTAAACCCACTAAACTAAGCTGCTGTAATATTTCTGCATCAAACTAATTACTAAACCATTCATAAGTATTACTACTTACCAAATTTAATTTTTCCTTTCGGATAAAAAGCACTGTCGCCCAACATTTCTTCAATCCTTATCAATTGATTGTATTTGGCAATTCGGTCTGTACGGCTGGCAGAACCTGTTTTAATCTGGCCACAATTAAGTGCAACTGCTAAATCGGCGATAGTAGTATCTTCTGTTTCGCCGCTGCGATGGCTCATAATAGTATTGTAGCCATTACCTTGTGCCATTGTTACTGCGTTAATAGTTTCAGTTAAAGTACCAATCTGATTTACTTTTACTAATAATCCATTGGCTACCCCATCTTTAATACCTCTTTCCAAACGATTTACATTGGTAACAAAAAGATCATCACCAACCAACTGAATTTTGCTACCTAAAACATCCGTCATTAATTTCCAGCCCTTCCAGTCATCTTCGGCCATACCATCTTCAATAGAAATAATTGGATATTGTTTTACCCAATTAGCCCAGTAATCAACCATTTTCTCGCTGCTTAATTTTTTACCATCACTTTTATGAAAATGATATACTTTTTTTGATTTGTCGTACATTTCACTAACAGCAGGATCCAGTGCAATGGCTATTTGCGTGCCGGCTTTATACCCTGCCGCAGTTATTGCTGTCATCACAATTTCTATAGCTTCTTCGTTGCTTTGGATATTGGGAGCAAAGCCACCCTCATCACCTACATTGGTACTAAAGCCTTTCTTTTTTAATACAGTTTTTAATGCATGAAATATATCAACTCCCCATTGCAATCCTTCGCTGAACGAGGAGGCGCCAATCGGCATAACCATAAATTCCTGGAAGTCAATTTTATTATCAGCATGAGAACCTCCATTCAGAATATTCATCATGGGAATAGGCAACGTTTTTGCATTGGTACCACCAACGTACCTGTATAGTGGAAGATTCGCTTCCAATGCAGCGGCCTTGGCTACAGCCAAACTTACAGCCAGCATAGCATTAGCGCCCAGTTTACTTTTATTAGCAGTGCCATCTAATTGAATCATTGCAGCATCAATACCAGTTTGGTCTGCAACATCCCACCCTAACAATTGCTCAGCAATAGTCGTGTTCACATTGTTTACCGCTTTTAAAACACTTTTACCACCATAGTAATTTTTCTTTCCATCTCTTAACTCCATCGCTTCATGAATACCTGTGCTAGCTCCGCTTGGTACAGCCGCTCTTCCCAGCATTTCGTTTTCGGTTAAGATATCTACCTCTACGGTTGGATTGCCACGGCTATCAAGTATTTGGCGGGCATTGATGGATGCGATGTAGCTCATAATATTCAGGTTTATTTATTGATTGAAAAATATTGAATGCAAAGAAACAAAATACGTGCTATGCTTCAATGATGCAAGGCAATTATTTTTATTAATATGCAACAAATGCCAGAAAAGCTTTAAAATTTACAGGTATAATTTTGTTGCCGGATAACATATACCTAATTATCATTGAAATTTTTTAATCACAAACATCAAAATTGTCGCCTGTATTTACTGTTATTGAGGCCCTGCTATTTACATGAATAATTTAATGACTCCCCGCAATTCGGCGCTAAGAGAAAAAGTTGCATGTTCCTGAATAAGAACCGTAGTTAAGGCCCATATAAAAATGCCGCCACAATTAGTTAGAAACAAGTATTTGAATTTCAAGACACAACTACATGAGCCGAGCCTACGGCTCTCAGATAGCTGGTTTACTAAAGCACAACGGATTAAAATCCGTTGTTACAAAACAAAAACGAGCCTACGGCTCTACAGTTTCCTTTTAAAGAAGTTGTTCCTAATTGCGGATAATCATTGATAGTTTTACAAACAGCCATCATACTATTGTTAAATACAGTGGACCGAAGTTCAGTGATTACCAGGCCGTTTTTTCAAGTACCAGTGTCTTTACATCAGCCAATGCAATCCGCTCCTGCAACATCGTATCCCGGTAACGGATGGTAACAGTATTGTCTTCTTTTGTTTGGTGATCGATGGTTACACAGAATGGTGTGCCAATGGCATCCATCCTTCTGTAACGCTTACCAATGGCGTCTTTCTCTTCATAAAAACACATAAAGCTGCCTTTGCAATCATTCATGAGGGCCCTGGCTATTTCAGGCAACCCATCTTTTTTTATCAGGGGCAGAATGGCCAGTTTGGTAGGGGCAATTTTGGCCGGAATTTTTAAAACTATACGGCTGTCTTCGGTTCCATCTTCTTTAGCCCACTTTTCCTGGGTGTAAGCATTGCTCATGATGGTTAGGAATAACCGATCAAGCCCTACAGAAGTTTCCACCACATATGGCACGTAGTTTCCAATGGGTTTACCCTGCTCATTCAAATCATTATCGAAGTATTGTAATTTCTTTTTGCTATAGGTTTGATGCTGGGTTAAATCAAAATCGGTGCGGCTGTGAATACCTTCCAATTCTTTCCAGCCAAAGGGAAATTCAAATTCTATATCAAGCGCCGCATCTGCATAATGTGCCAGTTTTATGTGATTGTGAAAACGCAATTTCTCTGCAGGAATACCCAAACTTTCATGCCAGCTTTTTCTTTCTTCTTTCCAGTAATTAAACCATTCCATTTGGCTGCCCGGACGGATAAAAAACTGCATTTCCATTTGTTCAAATTCCCTCATCCTGAAAATAAACTGGCGGGCCACAATTTCGTTTCGAAACGCCTTACCGGTTTGCGCAATTCCAAAAGGAATTTTCATTCTGCCGGTTTTTTGCACATTTAAAAAATTTACAAAAATACCCTGTGCGGTTTCTGGTCTAAGGTAAACGATATTATCTCCTTCATTTTCTGCAGCTACGGCACCAAACGCTGTGCTAAACATCAGGTTAAACTGACGGACATCTGTCCAGTTACAGGTTTTGCTAATGGCGCATTTTATTTTATTGTCTTCTATCAATTTCTTTAAACCGGCATAATCATCTTTAGCCAGTAAAACATCCATGCCATCTAACACAGCTTTTGCATCAGCTTCGGGCAATGTTTCTGCATATCCTTCAATTAAATGATCAACCCGGTAGCGTTTGTTGCTGTCTTTGTTATCTATCATCGGATCGCTGAAATTATCAACGTGGCCACTCGCTTTCCATGTTGTGGGATGCATAAAAATTGCGGCATCTATACCAACAATATTGTCATTTAACTGCGTCATACTTTTCCACCAGTAATCCCGGATATTCTTTTTTAGCTGGGCACCATTCTGTCCATAATCATATACAGCACTTAAGCCATCATAAATTTCACTCGATTGAAAAATGTAACCGTATTCTTTACAATGAGCAATCAGCTCAGCGAAGATGTTTGTTTCGTTTGCCATAACGGCAAAGATAATGGGATATAAAAAAAAGTGTTCAAGATTTGAAACTATTCCGTTTCAGGTGATGCAGGTAGGATATTTTTATTATCTTCTTTGGCTTTTAGTATGGCTTTATACAAAGCGTCATTGTCTGTAAGAAACTGAAACAGCCTTTCACCCGGCGTTTTATCCAGCCAAATTTTCAATTGAATTTCGTGCACATGCTTGGGCGTATCTGTCATAATTTATCTAATAGTCCAAAGGTATTCAATTTTAAAGAGCTCATCCATGTTTGAATATAACTCCAATCTAAATTATTCATTCCCACTAATATTCTTATATCTTCCATTTGTAAACCACTTTGCAATTGTTGAATCCAAATAATTTTTGAAATAATTAAATCTTCCGGAGAAACCAGGTAAACTTTCAAATCAAGAAAATCAATCATTTTTTTTCTGTCAAACTCAGCCAAACGATAAGGCTCATCTTTTAAAATTATGAAGTCGGCTTTGTAGCCACTTTTATGATCAATAATATTAAACATTCCCTTGTTAGCAATAGCTTCTTTTACTGAATTTTCATCACAATAATACCCTTCCTGAAAATTTTGAAGAAGTCCTTTTACATCTTTTGGTTGCAAATGCACAATAAAATCAAAATCTCTGGTAAATCTTGGTAAAGAATAGATACTCATAGCTACACTACCTGAAAGCATATAAGGAATTTTTTCATCCTCAAAGTAAGTAACCAATACTTTCAAAAACTCAATCATAAGTATATTCTTTTAAAGGTTATTTCAATTTATCATTCTCCAAATGTCTCGTTGCATCCCTGCTATTTTTTTTCTCAAAATTCTTTTGTAGGGCATCAGTTAAGTCAACACCCGTTTGGTTAGCCAGGCAAATCAGCACCCACAATACATCGGCCATTTCATCCCCTAACGCTTTACCCTTATCGCTTTCTTTGTAAGACTGTTCACCATATTTTCTTACCATTAACCGGGACAACTCTCCTACTTCTTCCATCAATATCCCCAGGTTAGTGAGTTCCTTAAAATACCGAACGCCCGTTGTTTTTATCCATTGGTCTACATCTGATTGTGCCTGCTGAATGGTCATATAGTTTGTTGTTTGTGAGATAAAATGTACTCTAAAGGAGTATACAGTTGCTTTTTGGAGTAGCAGCTTGTAGATATAAAATTAACCTTTATTAAAAGGTGTAACCAGATACAAATCCGATAATTTGAAAAAGAAATTTGATATGATGGCGTGAATTACGGCCTACGGTTGATTATTTTTCTGTAGCCATAGTCATTACCTCCTCATACATTTTTTGACTTTCAAGCGTGAGTGCGTCAAAATTAATTTCAAGCTGGGGAAGCAGGTCTATCAGGGCATTGATACGGCCCTCTGTTTGAAAAAACTTATTAATAACGATAACTTTCTTAGCCTGCAAAATACAATAGCCACTTTGAAAAGTCCCCCTTTCGAACCTAATTACATAGCCGTTTTGCTCTGCAATGCTTTCTATTTTATCTAATGTATTTTGTGTGTATTTCATGCCCTTAATATTATACCAATCCCTGTTGGGGCTTTAATAGCTGTAATTATCGGTGCAACTTCCTTTAATAGCAAGGATTTAAAAAATAAGATTCTCCACAGTTTGTGGATTAAAAAATAAGACTACAACAACTGAAGAACGATTTGATCACACTAAACTTAAACACTCTATACTTTCATATCATACAAATGTGTTTGTATAAAACTTATTCAATGCAGCAGGTTGTAATTTCACCTTTACGCTACCGAGGGGCATAAGCTACTTATTCGTCATCCTTATAATCGGCACAATCATTTCTTCTAAACTAACACCGCCATGCTGAAACGTGTTTTTGTAATAATTCACAAAATGGTTGTAGTTGTTAGGGTAGCAAAGAAACACATCGCCTTTGGCAAAAATGTAAGATGAGTTTACATTGGGCACTGGCAAACCTGCTTCTCTTGGATCTTTAAATGCCAATACATCCTTTGGCTCGTAGTTAAGGTTTCTGCCGTGTTTGTAACGCAAATTGGCCGTTGTTTGTTTATCGCCAATTACCTTGGCGGGTGTTTTTACCCGTACGCTTCCATGATCGGTACCTACAATAACCGTTACTTTTTTATCAGCTATTTTTTTAAGGGCCTGATGTAGTGGTGAATGTTCAAACCAGCTCTGGGTAATGCTTCTGTAGCTGGTTTCATCGCCTGCCAGTTCTTTTAATACTTCCATTTCTGTTCGGGCATGACTCAGCATATCAACAAAATTATAAACGATTACATTGATGTCGTTTTGCATCATGTTGTGGAAATTGTCTACCAGTTTTTGTCCATCGTGGTTGTTGGTAATTTTTGTGTAGGAACATCTTAGGTCTCCTTTTCCAAGCCTTTTTAACTGGGCTCTTAAAAAAACTTCCTCACTCATATTTTTACCCCCGTCTTCGTCATCATTTTTCCATTCTATTGGAAATTGCTTTTCAATATCAATCGGCAACATTCCGGCAAAGATGGCATTGCGGGCATATTGGGTTGCCGTGGGTAATATGGCAAAAAAAGTTTCTTCTTCCTGTATGCGGAAACTTTCTGCAAAAATGGGTTGTATTATTTTCCATTGATCAAAGCGAAGATTATCGATCAGCACAAAAAATAAAGGAGTTCCTTTTTCCAGATGCGGTATTACTTTTAACTTCAACAAATTGTGGCTCATTACAGGCACATCTATACTTTTTGGGTGTACCCAGGAAGCATAATTTTTTGAGATGAACTTAAAGAAATCCGTATTGGCCTCTGCTTTTTGAGATTGAAATACTTCCTGCATTTCGGGACTGTCACTTTTTTTCATCTCAAGCTCCCAATACACCAGTTTTTTGTAGATATCCATCCATTCGTTGTAGCCAGGATTGTCGTTGAGGGCCATAAATAAACTCCTGAATTCCTGCTGATAAGCTGACGTGGTTTTTTCCGCCACCAGTCTTTTATTATCAATAATTTTTTTGAGGCTAAGCCATACCTGGTTGGGGTTTACAGGCTTTATCAGGTAATCACTTATTTGCGAGCCAATGGCTTCATCCATTAAGTTTTCTGCTTCGTTCTTAGTTATCAGCACAACAGGCAAGTTACTGTTGTGTTCTTTCATTTGCTGCAAAGTTTGCAGGCCGGTAATGCCCGGCATACTTTCATCCATCAGCACCACATCTACAATATTTGCCTTTATAAATTCAACTGCATCGTACCCATTTGTTTTGGTGGCCACCTCGTAACCTTTATTCTCCAAAAACATTATTTGAGAGTTTAGCGTATCAATTTCATCATCTACCCAAAGTATTTTTGCTATGCTCATTTTATTGATTTAATGTGAATTTAAAATATGAAAACCGAAAGGTAATTATTAGGCTTGTCTATCTTTATTAATTTATTCAGAGAAAAAAATATAGCGATTAAAAACGAAGACTAATTGCTTTTTAAAAAAAATAACAACCTGCATTTTCCATCTAATTTCTTATTGAACTGAGCATATATGCAACTTAAAAAGCTAACAGCTCAAAAGTGAAACATTACAAATGTAATTTTTTACATCCACTGCCAACGGCATTGCGTTACTTTGTAATTCTTTTAACAAAAAGGAATCTAAATTTAATCGTTGTTTTTAAAAAATTTAATATCACTCTCTTTGATATTGAGTTGGCAACAAAATCAGAGTATATACTATTTATGAATTTCAGAAAAATAATCAATGACCCTGTTTATGGGTTTATAACAATAGATGATGACCTGATTTTTAAAATCATTGCTCATCCTTTTTACCAGCGGTTAAGACGCATTCATCAAATGGCCATGGCGCACCTGGTGTACCCGGGAGCTGTGCATACGCGGCTGCATCATTCATTGGGTGCTTACCATTTAATGTGCAATGCGCTAACAGAATTAAAAAGCAAAGGCGTTGATATTACGCCGCAGGAAGAGCAGGCTGCAAAAATTGCTATCCTTTTGCATGATATCGGCCACGGACCTTTTAGCCATGCATTAGAAAATGTATTGATCGAGGGCATGCATCACGAAGCTATTTCATTGCTGATAATGAAAGAACTCAATCAGCAATACGATGGAAAACTGCAAATGGCGATTGATATTTTTACCAATAATTACCCGAAAAAATTTTTATACCAGCTCGTTAGTGGACAGCTGGATGTTGACCGGATGGATTATCTTTCAAGAGATAGTTTTTTCTCAGGGGTAGTAGAAGGTATGATTGCTTATGACCGTATCCTTAAAATGCTTGTGGTACATAATGGCGAATTAATGGTAGAAGAAAAAGGTATTTATTCTATTGAAAAATTTTTAGTATCCCGCCGGCTTATGTATTGGCAGGTTTACCTGCACAAGACAGTTCTTTGTGCAGAGCAGATGTTGCAGCGGATTATCAGGAGGGCAAAACACATTAAGGCGCCCACACAAACAGTGTTAAATAAATTTATTAATCAGCCTATTGAAACTGTTACCCTGCAGGAGTTTTGTGAAATTGACGACAATGATGTACTTACTACCATAAAAGAATGGAGTAACCATCCCGATAAGGTTTTATCTTTTTTATGCAAAGGGATTTTAAACAGGGATTTACTAAAGGTGAAGTATTATCCTGCTCCCGTATCTACCGAATTTCTGGAAGAAAAAGTAGCATTGGCAGCAGCCAAACTGGAACTTACAAATGAAGAAGCGGGGTGGCTGGTTTTTACTGGTGAGGCCAGCACCAACACCTATAATTTTACGGAGGAGCGGATTCTAATTTTAATTAAAGATGGCACCGTAAAAAATATTACAGCGGTGGATGATCCGCTCATCAATGAAAATCATAGTGGCAGCACTAAAAAATATTACATTTGTTATCTTAAATAATTTCAATTGCTATAAAATGTAATTGTAAGCTGTCTTTTCTCCAAAAGTAAACTCATTCCATTATGCAATTTACAGCGGTACAAATAGCTGCTATCATTGGCGGTAAAATAGAAGGCGATGAAGCAACTGCTGTTTCTTCTTTTGGAAAAATTGAAGAAGCCCTTCCCGGGCAACTGGCATTTTTATCAAATCCCAAATACGAAGAATATCTGTATAGCACCGGTGCTTCTATTATAATTGTTAATGAAGGGCTGGAACTAAAGGAACCTATTGCAGCAACGCTCATAAAAGTTAGGGACGCCTATTCTGCTTTTGCTGTTTTGCTGGATGCTTATCAGCGAATAAAATCGCAACAGCTTGTTGGTATACAACAACCGGTTTATATTGATGCCACTGCAAAAATTGGCGAGCAGGTTTTTATTGGTGCATTTGCCTATGTTGGCGCAAATGTTATTATTGCAAATGGGGCTAAAATTTACCCCTCAGCTTACATTGGCAATGATGTAATTATTGGAGAAAATACAGTGATACATCCTGGTGTAAAAATTTACCACAACTGCCGGATCGGTAACAATGTTACCATTCATGCAGGGACTGTAATTGGCAGTGATGGTTTTGGATTTGCGCCACTGGAAGACGGTTCTTACAAAAAAATTCCACAACTGGGCAATGTAATAATTGAAGACGATGTGGAAATAGGCGCCAACACAACAATCGACAGGGCAACCCTTGGCAGCACCATAATAAAATCGGGTGCCAAGCTGGATAACCTGTTACAAATAGGACACAATGCAGAAGTGGGCCATCACACAATAATAGCAGCACAAGCGGGTATTAGCGGCAGCACAAAAATTGGAAACAGCGTAATGATTGGCGGACAGGCAGGTGTTGTAGGACATTTGCAGATTGCAGATGGCAGTAAAATAAATGCCCAAAGTGGTGTAAGTAAATCTATTAAAACCCCCAATACGGTCGTTACCGGATCACCCGCTTACGAATATACTTCGGCATTACGCAGCCAGGCCATTGCAAGAAAATTACCTAACCTTGAAAAAAGAATAGCAGAGCTGGAGGCAATGGTGAAGGAATTGCTGGCTACCAAAGATGCTGGCAGTGAAATATTACCTTGACAGGGATGGGAATAAATTGATTTATTGACTATAATTTATAAAAGACAATTATTGAATTTCAGAAAATTCCCATTATCGATACTGTAGTTACTTCTCACACTTACACAATCAGGCTTTACTAAATAATCAAAATTCAATCGATTCTAAATGGTCAATAGCCGGCATTTGATCATAAGTTTTTCCATTTAACACTCTTCCGGCTTTCTTTTTATTTGTTCCACCCCATTGTTTAAAGAAAAAAGCCACTTTTGATTTTTCACATTGATCCTGTATATCTAATACCCAATCTTCATTCATAACCCTTGGTGTTCTACCGCTTTCACCGCCTACAATTACCCAATCAATTTTTTTAAGATTCATTTTTTGTAATGGACCAATTAATGGCTCACAGGAAAGGAACTTTACCCTTGCATTCGTTTTCCGCAAATCATCAATTCGGTGTTTTACCCTGGAATCCTCTACCGACACACCCATCCAGATATTGTGCGTCCAGTTTAATTCTTTGTGGTATTTCAATAGTATGTCAGAACGTTTTGTCAAAACCTGAAAAGTATGTTGAGGGCAGTTATTCATTGTATCAAATACTCGTTTAATGAATTCCAATGGAACATCTTTATGAAACATATCGCTCATAGAGTTAACAAAAACTATTTTGGGAGATTTCCAGCCGAAGGGAGTTTGCAATGCATCTTCATGGGTTCGTAATGTAAATCCATCTTTATATTTCTCTATCCCCATCGCTTCTAAACGGCGTGTCATTACTTCTGCATAACAGTATTTGCAACCAGCAGATATTTTATCACAGCCTGTTGTTGGGTTCCAGGTCATTTCTGTCCATTCTATTGAGGATTGTGCCATAATTAAAAACCGAGTTTTGGATTAACAACTGAATTAGCGATCCTTAATGCAATTTCATTATTTGTAGCCATAAAAAAATGAAATAAAGGAGATCCAGAATTATTTTTTAACACTTTAGGGTTTGAAACATATTTAAAAATATTCCCTGCTATTCTGCTTGCATAAAGTTCATGAAGCCTGTTAATAGGGTCGCTATCTTTTATAATATCAAGATCTCCAAACAGTGTTTGTCTTTTAGAGTAAAAATGGTTTTTTATATCTTCTCTATCCATTCCTAAAAATAGTTCAAGACGTTTTAGCCACGACTCATCCATTTCTCCCTTTCTAACCAACACTCTATTTGTGCCACTTGTAGGATTAAGTATCCATAAATCTATTGGCAATCCTCTTAAAATTTCTAATGATGCCCATTCTAATTGCATACCTTTTGGATCAATAAAGCCTAATACCTTATACATTTTACCTTTGTCTGAACGAAGAAATTTTGCAAGATCTTTTAACTTTTGATTGCAATCCTTAGGTTGAACATAACACTCTTTGTGTGGAAAATCAGTTTTAATTTTTGATTCTAAAGAATCAGCTAAACTTTTTTTCTTTTCTACAAAATAGTACATATCAAAAGTTCTTGGCGTATCAATTTTTAAAATTCTAATAGCAGCTCCTTCAATTATACTTTTATTCTCTTCATCATTACCATCTACTCCGATATCACCTGATCCCGCAAAACCATCAAAGTATAATAGTTTTTGGTTTGGTTGATTTTTAAAAACTGTTAGAAACTGCCTAGCATAAGTTTCTAAAATAGAAATTTTACTTTCTGTCCAACTTCCTCCAAATTGATTTTTGCTATCCATAGACGACTTATTTATAATTTAAAATACGATTTTATTCTAAAACAAACTTCCTTTATACCCTAGCCTCCTAAAGAACTTTGTATTCAAATTCCATTCCTCTGCGCCGAATGGACTGTATTTATAAAAAAATTAATACGGCAGCTTTAAAATATCTGCACCTGTCTTTACACGCTCGTTATAAAAAAAATTAGTAGGCTTAAAAGTGTCATTAAGCCATCTATCGCTTTCAGCCCACTTTTTTGTTTGCACAATAAATGCTATTTCCCAGGACTGGCTTACAATAACTGTTTGCTCATTTGTGTTTCCCCAAATAAAATCTTTTAATCCATTATCAAAATAGGGAATGGATAAAATAAAATCAGCTATTTCCTCATTACTTGCGCTACCAGTAGTTCCAATCAATTCTGGTGTTGTATAACTACGACGACGGTTATTTGTTTTAATAAGATGTCTTTCGATAATGTTTACCAAATATTCTCCTGTTACAGATATCATGATTATGTATTTTTAATAATTAAAAAAGCTTTCCCTGCTCTCCCGGCCTTTTAAATAAGGATGTATTCAGGCGCCACTCTTTTGCATTCATGTTATAGAGTTTGCCGTATTTTTTATACTGTTGTGCTACCATTTGTGCAATGTTTCCTTCGCCACGCATACGTACACCCGGGCGGGAATCATTTACTTTGCCATCGTGACTTTGCTCTATTAAATGCCATACTTTATCTGCCCGGTCGGGAAAGTTTTTGTACAACCAATCGTGAAATAAAAATTTGATAGCGCCATTGAGGCGGATAAAAGTGTAGGCTGTAAAGGTGGCACCATTGTCGGCCGCAGCTTTCATGATGCGCTGCATTTCATGTTCGTTCAGTCCGGGAATCATAGGTCCCATCATAACGCCCATTCTTACTCCGGCATTGCTGAGTTCGCTAATTACTTTTAATTTTTGTTGGGCAGTGGTGGTTCTCGGTTCCATCACCCTGCGCAAATCTTCATTAAAAGATGTGATAGATACCATGGCAGATACAATTCCTTTTTTCGCCATCTCCTGCAACACATCTTTGTCCTTTAGTATCCCCGAGTTTTTAGTGAGTATAGCTACGGGTTGGTTAAACTCATTGCATACTTCCAGCAATCCTCTTGTTAAGCGATACTGTTGTTCTGCAGGCTGGTAACAATCTGTATTACCGCTGAGCATGATGGGGGCACACTCCCATTTGGGTTGCATCAAAAATTTACGAAGCAATTGTGGAGCATTTTTTTTGATGATAATTTTTCGCTCAAAATCCAGCCCGGCGCTGTACCCCCAGTATTCATGCACATTACGGGCATAGCAGTAAATACAACCATGTTCACAACCTGCGTAAGGATTCATGCTGTAGCTCATGCCCACATCGATGCTTTCCACCTTGTTTACGATGGTTTTGCTTTGCTGTTCCAGGTATTGCGTAGGGATGTTTTCCTCACTCCAGTCGTCGATGCCTTCTATGTGTTCTTTTGTCTTTTCATCTTTTAAAAAACGATTTTTTGTGTTGAACTGTGCACCACGGCCGGTTAAGTATTGTACTGAATCTTCCTGCGGATTTGCAGCTACTTTGTGATGGTCTTGCTGCAATTTATTTTTACCAGTTGGCCCGGATTGATTGTCCATACTATTTTTTTAGTTTACGATGATTCTTTTAGCGCCTTCAGCAAATGCAAAAAAATCTATTGAATTTAGAGGGCTGATTCATACGTTTAGATAAAAGTTGAATAAAGAAAAAATGTGCAAGAGCCGATAGCTATCGACTTCGACGCCAATGAAGCCGAACAGCATTACAAAAGCCAGGCTAAAAAAAATATTCTCCTTTATGCAATCTGCCTTTTACCTAAACAACTCTCCCTGTGTTGTATTTACCGGTAAATTTTGAAACTGAAACCGCTGCACTATTTCGTATTTTATTTGTCCAACAGGGCGTTTTAATAATAGCATTCCATCTGCAATAAAGCGGCCTGTAAAACTGAGGTGACTGTATTGAAGCCAGCCTTTTTCGTATTGCCATGGAAGTAGTTTTGTGGCAATATTTATGTTGGCCTCCATTATAAAATGAGGCTTATTTACTGCATTTAACTTCATCAGTTGCTGAGCCTGTTGGCGGATATTTTTTACAAGATTATGTAGAGGGATTTTACTGCCGATGTTAATGAATATACTGTGCGACGGAAGACTTCCATAATCTTTCAGTTCTATTTTTACCGGTGGGCATCCCATCGCCACATCCTGCAGCCTGTTTACCAATTTTGCTTCTGTAAGTTGATACTGTACAAATTTTACCAGGGTAATATGTGGCCTGCTGTACAACGCATTGGTGCTTTCGTAGGTATCAGAAAAATGCTGCTTTACCTGCATAATCTTATTGCGCAAAGCTTCGTGTGGCAACAATACCAGCTGGTATTCATTGATGGAATAGCCCGGTAATACAACCCCCATATCCCGGGGAGTAAATTGAGGTGGCTGTGAGGCAATTTGTGCTTTAGTTTTCATTGAATGTGTATTTTTTAATTTGGAAATGCAAATTTTTTTAGCATAAATTTACTAATTATTTTAGCTAACTATCAAATAATTTATATGGAAGTGGAAAACTTTTTAAGCAGCAGCTATAGTGGCAGCAAAAATTTTAGTCAGCAGGATGTGCATACAGCCAATGCCTCCGGCTTTGGTGCAGCAGCAGATGATTACATGGAACGGGGCATTGATTTAAATGAACAACTGATCCGAAATAAGCCAGCCACTTTTTTTATGAAGATGAATGGCAGCAGCATGATCAATGCAGGGATTTATGATGGCGACATATTGATTGTAGACAGGAGTATTAAACCGGTTAATGGCAAAATTGTAATTGCAGTAATTGATGGAGAAATGCTGATACGCAGGTATGAACGGACATTCAACAAACTTAGGCTGGTACCCGAAACACCAAAACTTTCTGCAATAGATGTAAGTGAGTTTATGGATTTTAAAATTTGGGGAGTGGTGGTACATCTCATCCGAAGCATATGATTGCCATTGTAGATTGTAATAGTTTTTACTGCAGTTGCGAACGCTTGTTTCAACCGCATTTAGATAACAAACCTGTTGTTGTACTCAGTAACAACGATGGCTGTATTATAAGCCGTACCGATGAAGCAAAAGCATTTGGGGTACAGATGGCTGGCCCTTATTTTATGGCTAAGCCATTGATAGAAAAACACCAGGTAGCTACCTTCTCTTCTAATTACAATTTGTATGGCGATCTTAGCTGGCGGGTGATGGAAACGCTACGAATGCTGGTAGGTAAAGAAAATGTAGAAGTGTATTCTGTTGATGAAGCATTTTTAAACATGGATAAATTTGCAATTGCCGATTTACAGGAAATGAGCATCAAAATTAAAGAAACAGTGGAGCTATGGACCGGCATAAAAGTTTCTGTCGGCGTTGCTCCCACCAAAGTGTTATCTAAAGTAGCCAATCATCTTGCTAAGAAAAATAAAAAAGCAACACAATGCGTAGTGGTACTGGATACAAAGGAGAAAATTGATAAGGCATTACAAAATACACCTATTGGGGAAGTATGGGGCGTAGGTAGAAAATATGCGGAAAAACTAAAAGAAATGAATGCAGTATTTACTGCTTTCGATTTAACCAAAAAATCAGAACCCTGGGCTCAAAAAAATTTAGGCGGCGTGGTGGGTATTCGGCTGGTAAAGGAATTAAAGGGTGAGCCAGCCAATGAAATGGAACAGCAATTGACTGTAAAAAAAATGATTGCCACTACCAGGATGTTTGGCATCCCAGTAAAAAACATTGAAGCGATTAAAGAAGCCGTGGCAACCTACACTTCCCGTGCTGCAGAAAAATTGAGGAGGCAGCGAAGTGCAGCCACCATCATCAATGTATTTGTTGTATCAAGAGAACCCAACAACCATACTCATTTCCGGCATGGACCTGCGGTGGGCAGTTTCGTTACTTTACCAGTAGCAACTGCTGCCAGCAACGAATTAATAAAGGCGGCAGTGCAACTGGTAGACAGTCTGTTTGAAAAAGGCAAAAATTATAAAAAAGCAGGTGTTATATTAAGTGGCCTTGTGCCAGATACAACCATACAGGGAAATTTGTTCATTGAAGAAAAACACAATAACAAGCGCAACCTGATGGATATGATTGACAATGTAAATTTTTCTATGAGAGATGATGTAATAAAATTTGCTGCATCGGGCACCAGCAGAAACTGGAAGATGCGTCATGAAATGCGGAGTCCACGTTACACTACAAGATGGGATGAATTATTTGAAGTGAAGTAGGTTGGGTGAACGGGCAATTGTCAATGGTCAATCGGCAATGGGTAATATGCAATCGGCAATAAGCAATGGGCAATTGGCAATAAGCAATATGACACGGTAAATGGAGAATGAGTGACGGGCAATTGTGGATGGTGAATGAATATTACAATTCAGCAGCATTAGGTAAACATCATCCAATCTGATTTTTCTTTTTAAAAACCAGTTTATCATCACTCATATTTCTTGTAAAATATACACAGCCTATGCCACCCAATACACCAATAAAGGAACCGGCCAACACATCTAATAAGAAATGTTGGGATAAATAAACTCTGGAAAAAGCAACTAAGGCAGCAGCCAATAAAAGTAATACATACTTTATTTTGTTGGTGGTATAAAAAGCCAATACCGTTGCAATGGCGAAGGCTGTAACGGTATGCCCTGAAGGAAAACTGTTGTTACCTGAATGAATGATAGTATCAATAAAAAAAGGAAAGTGTTGTGGATGAAAATATACGAGTGGCCTGGGAGAATGCAATAGTGGTTTTATAATTTGAGCCGCTATGCCCGTTGATAAATAGGCCAACAATAATACAAACCCTAGCTTTCTTTTCTTTAACACAAAAAAACATACCAACGCTAACAGCAGTGCAAAAATACCATCACCCAAATTAGTATAGCCGATAAAAAAATCATCCAGCCAATTACGATGGTAGCTATTCAAAAATAAAAAACTATCGATCTTACCATAATTTACCAAAAAAAATACAGCAACTATCAATACGACGAAGTAGCTATAAAAGAAAAATTGATGCTGCTTAATTTGGTTGATTGAATTGTTGCGCTCCTGCATAATTTTTCAAAAGTAATAAAACTGTTGGCAGTAATTTATTCATTTGTGGATTGAACGATTATTGAGTTGTTATTTGTCTATTTTTTGGTAACAAAATATTTACAACTACATAACATACCATACTGAATTTTGTATAAAATATAACTATTTGGAAAAAAGAAAAATATAGTACCCAATGAAACCATCGCCGCACAGTGGCCGTATGAAAATTATCGATAACGATTGCCATTTTTAAATGATCGGCAGTTTTATAAGCTGCTGATCATTTCTTCAGCAAGGCAACAAGATAAAATAATTATTGAAATACTTTTGATACAAGGCAAAAATTTCATCTACAATTAGTTTAGTTTTTTATTTGAAGTACTCATTGTTTTAAAACAAAAAACTTATTTATAAATTGAACTAATGGGGTTTGCAACCGGATGATTGGCTGTGAAATTAAAGCCCAGTAGTTTTGCAAAAGTGGCTGCCAGTTGCATTTGAAAAAGTGGAGAAACAGTTTTTACTTCACCTAATGGCTTGGTATCGGGGCCCATTGCAGCAATCCAAATTTGTCCGGCATCTTCAATATCCTGTCCATGATGTTGCCAGTTATCTTTTATTTTATCGCCCCGTCCATGATCGCAGGTAATAATTAAAGTTGTTTTATTTTTATATGCAGGGGACGACTGAATGTACTTCCACAAATCTCCAATCATGCCATCCTGCGCTCTTGCACTTTGCAGGTACAAATCGTACATGCCTGCATGCGCCAGGTCGTCTGTTTCGTCGAAACCAATGTATAAAACTTTGGGCTGGTATGCTTTCATATATTCACGGGCAGCTATATAGGTTAAAACATCCGGACGAACCCCAATTGGCTTAGTAGTTAAAAACTGAATATCGTTGATGAGCTGCAAGTTTTTATTATCGAATTTCAATGTGTCAATATCTGCGTTTACATAAATTCCGCTGCGCCATTTATTTAAAATGTATGGGAAAACATCCCAGGTAGTAAAGGCTGCAACTTTACCCCGATAGTTTTTTTGTTGGTTAATAAATTCCAACACATTAATATTTTTATTTAAGATTTTATCATTGGAATTAACGGCTGTATCGGGATAACCTGTAAATAATTCATTGTAGCCTGGATATGAAAATTTATAGGGATTGGCATTATTTACTTCGCTGCCTGCATTTCTATTACCATATAATTGACCTTGTTTTACGATAGTTTTCCAAAAAAACGGGAAAAGTTTTTTTCTTCTTTCTTCCTCGTTATCTGCCCAGAATTTATTGCTTACATCGGCACTGTCTCTGGTGTATTTTTTATTTTTTAGCAGTGCTTCATCTACGCCTCCAAACACTTCCTGCCAGCGCATACCATCTAAAGTTATTATTACCAGGTTTTCTGTTTTATTTTGAGCATATATGCTAACATGCAGCAAAATTATAATTGATAGTAAAGGAAAAAATTTCATTTTATAAAGAATTATTTGTGAAAAATAATAAAGGGAGTATGCCAGGGGCTTTTCAATTATAAAAAGTTATTTCTTAATTACCTCAAGCATCTTTTTTGCTTCTGCAGATAATGCGGTTGCAACAGTTTTTCCATTCATTAAAAAAGAAAATTGTCTGCAATCTTCCTTATTCATTCTAAAATCAATATCCTGCACTACCATGTCTTTTTTAAAAAAATGAATGGAGCCATCTACGCCGCAATTATTGGTAAAATTTGCTGTGGAGGCTGTAAGTATATTCGTTAACTCATCTAGTGTTTGTTTATCCCGAATGATTTTTACAGCAATAACTGTGTCCATTGTACCATCGCCTTTAAAATAATTTATGGCAACACTATCAGCATTTGCAATGCGTTCTTTTAATTGTTTACCAGTTTTATTGCAGGAGATAAAAAGGACACTTAGTATTATAAAGGTTAGTATTTTTTTCATGCCGTAAATATAGTACAAAGCCTCTGTAGGAATAAGCTCAAAACAAACCACCCGTTAAGATTAACGGGTGGTACAAGTAGTTGGAAATTACTATTTGCTTAAGGAACTTGTTTGGATTGCTATGCTTTTTTAAAGAGAAGGAGTTTGATTTAATAGGTGCAAGCTAATCTTGTATTGTTATTTCAATATTAAACGCAGGTTATCATATTATTAATCTTAAATAATTAATATCCACTTTTTCAATTATCCTGTTTAAAAAAATTTAGAAGAGCTCTTTCGTTTGCTTATCTAAAAGTGAAATAAAATATAGCATAAAAGCAAAGCACCCAACATCGTTATTGGGTGCTTTGCCTAAAGAATAAAATTCTATTTTAGAAATTGTATTTTATACCTAACTGTCCCTGCCAACGTGAGTTGATTGGATCTACTGTATAATATTGACCATTTACACCTGCAGGTTTATTAAACGTGTAAGTGGGTAAGTAACCTGATGAGGGTTTAGCCGGTTTAACACCATTGGCATCTGTTGCAAAAGTTAACAGGTTAACAGTATAATTGTTAACGTTCGTAACAAATGAAATATGCCCCCATTCGTTGTTTATTAAATTCAATACGTTAAATAGATCAATACTCAACTGCAAAGATTTGCTCATATTTGTTTTGCTTAATTTAAACTCATGCATCAATTTAAAATCTACGTCGTGGTTCCAGGGCGTGTGCAATTCATTTCTTTCAGCATATTGGCCTCTTCTTGTTTTTAGGTATTTATCACCTTCAATAAAATTGTTAAGGTCGGCCCATTGTTGTGCTGCAGTATAAGTACCCTTATCTGCCAAACGAATATCATTTTGGTCTTTGGGTATATAAGGCAAATTAGCGTTGGAAGTATTACCAAATGGAGCACCGCCCGAAGCGTATACCATTGTATAAGGGCTGCCAGACTGCCCTGCATAGAAGAAGGTGAGTGATGTTGAACTCTTGTCGCTCCAGATAAAATTAGTACCGAAAGTTGCTACAATACGATTGCGTAAATCGAAGTTAGAATAAGATAACTGGGCGCTATTAGGAGTAATAGATGGGTTTACCTCAAAGTTAGATTGGAAAGAGTTACGGATACCATTGCTTAAATCTTTACTTACGCCGTATGTATATGCAGCACTCCAATTCAGGTTAATAAGATGTTTTCCCGCCTTCAGGTTTCTGGAGTACTTAGAAAACTGTGCTGTTAAATTATACCTGTACCCTTCTTTGGTATTGGTAAGAAAATAGACATTTGAATATTGACTGGCCAATTTTCCACCCACATAAACCGGAGATTGCGTTGGGCCTGTACTGAAATATTGTACACTATCCTTTACATTGATTTGCTGGAATTTTACATCATAAATAGTTTTAGTGTACATCGCATCCAATGTAAGTTTATACCCATTACCAAATTTTATATCTGCTGCAATGTTTGAACGCCAGACCGTAGGCAATTTAAAATTATTATCAATTAAATCCACTTCATGGGTATTGCTGGCATTAGTACCACCGTATTTAGTTACTGTATCTTTCAATGTTAAAGGATCAATTGCCAAAGGAACAACAGCACCTGTTGATGGCCTGTAATCGATGTTTCCATAAGTAGTGCCGTTAAGTGTATATGCATAACCTAACCATGCAAATGGCATACGCCCTATAAATATTCCTGTACCACCCCTTATCACAAAAGATTGATCTCCATTTACATTCCAGTTAAATCCAATTCTTGGTGAAAAATTAGCTTTGCCCAGCCATTTGTTGTTGAGCTGTGAGAATGGTGTATGTGTGTAGGTAGGATTAGGAGATTGGTATTCTTTTATTGAATTGATTCCTGGATCCAATACTGGTTGACTTGAAACCGCAGAATAATCAATACGGATACCAGGTGTTATTTTAAATCTTGAAGAAAGAGATATCTCATCCTGTGCATAGGCACTTAACAACGCCACTTTAAATGGATTGGGTGCATTGTTGTAAATGGACTCCCTGTTATTAGGATATTTTGAATCGGTAGTAAAAGCACCACGGATACGACTTGGCTTATCAGTTAAAAAATTACCCAAACTTGAATATTCCCAACGTCCGTTCCAGGAGTTAATAAACCCATAAGACAGATCATACAACTCGTTGTGCGTGCCAAAGGTGAATTTGTTTATGCCCTTTGTAAGCGTAACATTGTCGCTGATTTCAAAAGTTTTTTGCTTCATGTTATATATTGAAGCTTCCCTCCAGGTTCCTGCCCATACAGCGCCACTTCCAATATCCATAAACGGAGAAAGACCCCCCGGGAAATCCCTGTATTCATGTACATTGATATAGCTTATGTTAAACTGGTTGCTGAGGTTGTTGGATATTCTTGTTTTTAACTCGGCTACCAGGTTTAAATTCTTTGTGTGCTGGGTAAAATCGGTTGAAGAAAACTGAAAATTGGTAGTGGTTCGTTCCAGATTATTACCCACACCGTTGGTATAAATTGCTCTCAGTGTTAACGAGTTGTTTTCATTTAGTTTAAAATCAAGGCGGCCAAATACCTTATCACTGTTGGTAAAAATTTTATATTTGCCATAGCTTCCAACATCATAACCATATGCACTCTTTAAACGGTTTTGAATAGCCTGGGCATCTGCAATGGAAATAGCTGAGCCAGGATCTCCTGCATTATAGAAAGTAGGTTCATCACGGCGTGTTTGCTCGTAATTCACTATAAAGAATGCCTTATTCTTAATGATGGGACCACCAATAGTAGCACCAAACTGGTAATCTTTAAAATCAGATCCAATACTTGTTTTCTGGCCATCTACGCTTTTGCCAACTAAACTCTGGTTTCGTCCATAAGCATAGGCAGAACCATGAAATTCGTTGGTACCGCTTTTAGTAACAGCGTTTACGCTGCCACCTGTAAAGTTGCCCAGTTTCACATCAAAAGGTGCTAACTGTACCTGAACTTCTTGTATCACATCAATGCTATAAGGATTGGTACGGGTACCGGCACCTGCTGCGCCGGATTGTCCACCGCCACTAGAGCCACCAAAGGAGTTACTAAATCCGATAGCATCATTATTAATAGCCCCGTCGATAGTAAGATTATTATACCGAAAATTACTACCAGCAAAAGAGTTGTTATTAGATTGGGGGGTCAACCTGGTGTAGTCACTAAGGCTTCTACCAAGGGTAGGCAATAAGTTCATTTGTGCTCTTCCAATACTTATCCCGGTCATTCTTTTTTGACTGGTTACTACTACTTCTTTAAGATCCTTATTATCCAGTTTTAGAACTATATTAAGGTCAGGGTTACTTCCCAAGGAAAGGTTTACATTCTCTGCTGTCTGTTCGGCATGGCCTACAAAACTAATGGTGATCCTATAAGGACCACCTGGCTTTAAATTGGTTAATGTAAAAATACCATTTTTGTTAGTCTGGCTTTTGCTAATTGCTCCTGTTGGAAGATGAATCAAATAGATACTGGCACCCGCAACAGTACTACCTTTTTCTTCACTTACTATGCCGCTTAATGTAGAAGTAGTTTCCTGAGCAATTGATTTTATCCCGGTTAAAACTATCAACATTAACATTGTAATTCTTATTCTCATGATTGCTAATTTTTATACAAAGGACTTACACCAGTATTAAGCCAAGGTTACCCATTTGTTACTGACTGGTTATTCAGAAGTTAGCCGTTGGTTAATGAAAATACCAACCACCCGTTAATAGTAACGGGTGGTACAAGTATTTGTAAATTGCTATTTGCTTAAGGAACTTGTTTGGATTGGTATGCTTTTTTTATGAGAGGGAGTGTATATTTCTTATGGATGCAAGCTATTGTTGCATTGTTATTTCAATATTAAGCAGCATGTACCTTATTATTAATCTGCCTATTGGGTATCGGTTTTAATTGCCTGGCCATTGGTATTATATTCATCTTCACTTATTAATTTGCCTTGGTCGTTAAAATTTTTCCATTTGGCTAATTTAAAACCATGCTGATAAACTCCTTCGCTTTGCTTGCCTCCGTTACTGTAGTAATAAACAGCCTTGCCATTAAACTGTCCATATTCATCTAATGGCAATATTGCCATCAACTGACCATTGGCGTAGTACTGGGAATAATGAATTCGTTTATCATTTTTTGAAATAATAATTTGCCGGATACTGGATTCAGCATCTTTCATTACCTGGCAAACGGTATGTGATTTTGTGTTTGTATAGTAATAGGCAGTTACAAAATCGCTACGCTTGTAAGGCCTGCTGTAGCTGCTGTCACTGTTTTTAATGATTGAATCCATCCAAACCAAATCTATCTTTTTAGCTGCCGCACTTTCGGTTGTTTTCTTTTGACGACAACTTATTAAAAGGAATAAAAAAATACAGGTGGCGATAAAACTTTTCATGTAAATAAAATTGAAGCGTACTATAAAAAAAGCAGCTAAAATAGCTGCTCTTATTCAATATAGTTATTAAAGGTTTTAGTTGAACTTAGTCCAGTTTTTCCACCAGGTATCACCAACACTGCAGGCACCTTTATAAGCAACTGAAGTAAAGCCGTTAGTAAGTTTTGGATGAGAAAACGCTGCGCCGGTTATTGCTACAGAACCTGCAGTTGGGTTAAAATCTGGTGCAGTGTAATTAAATGGTGCAGTTAAACCCACAAGGTCGTTGGTAGCTAAAATACTATTACCATATGAAGCTGTGTTAAACCAATCTGTAATAGTAGCTGTAGTGTTGGGCGTTAAAGGCACATTTGTATTTGTACCTAAACTGTACAACACTGGTTTAGGACATCCTGCAATAATGGTATTTTGTACAGACAATGAACCGGGAATATTATTATCAGTTGGAACACCCTTGGTTGCATCAATGTACAAACCATTTGGATAACCCATTATGATAGAATTAAAAATAGAAAGACTTGAATTTCTCCTGATTTGTGCACCCCAAACAAATAGATTATTTCCTGTATTTGCCAACGTTTGTTTTGGCCCCATTACTGTCATATTTGAAAAGATAGCATTAGTTTGTGGTAATAAGGCACTACCATTGGCATCGTTATCACTTTCAAAAGCTTCGCTTTTAGAAATATCAGCAACGGCTGAATCTCTTAAAGAAATACCGAACTGAACTTTACCGCTATAGCCGTTATCTGTATCAAAATCGTCATCCAAGGTGCGGAAAGAAATAAGATGCGTACAATTTACTGTACCACCAAACCATTCAAAAGAATCGTCATTGGCATAAGATACCTGTACATAATCAACAATTGTTTTGTTACCTACACCGCCAAATGTTAAACCATTAATTTCTTTGTCTGGTAAAAAAGCAAAGCCTGCGTATTCAATACGAACGTATCTTAAAATACCGCTGTTATCTGCCGGATTTTGCGCTTGTGTTGCAGGGGTACCATATAATCCTAATCCATCGCTGTTATTGATACCTCCTTCAATTTCTCCCACACCTTGTATACCATTAAACGAAGAATTAACTGGTGCATTCCCTAGCAGTACCAATCCTGCCCAGTCACCACGCTGCGGCGTTGCTGCTTCGGATGTAAATACAATTGGTTTTTCAGGCGTGCCATCAGCAATAATCTTGCAACTTCTTGTAATAATTAAACCACCATTTCGGCCGTTTTCGCCTACTATTTTGGTGCCTGGTTCTATCGTTAAAATAGCTCCGTTTGTTACATAAACCAGCCCACGTAATTTATACGTAAAGCCTGCCTTTAATGTAAGGTTGGCAGCTATTCGTCCTTCAAGAATCGTGTTCTCTGTAGTAGTTGGCGGTGCTGTTGTTGTTGATGAATTACTGTCAACTACAATCTTGCGGCAACTGGTAAACAAGGCCATGGATAATGCACTGTAAATAAATAACTTTTTCATGCTTGTATTTTTTTTGTTTTTTTATTTTAATATTTAAAAATTATAACCGAATGTTAAGCTAACATTAGTACCATATTTTCTTTTGATGGCGAAAGCATCAATGCCATCATCGTATTTTTTATTGCCATTCAGGTCGTTATAAAAAATTGCCTGCGTATTAAATATATCAGCTACGTTCAGCCTCAGTTCTCCTTTTGTTTTCAATATTTTTTTACCTATCTGAAAATCCATAACCGGTCTTGGGTTTTCCCAAATCGGTGGCTGATCTAACCCACCTACGTAGGCAATTCTTCTGCCGATCATGTTAAATAACAGCGTGGTACTTACGCCATACTTTTCTACATCGTATTGTACAGATGCATTTAAAAGGTAGGGGCTTTGTCCCTGCATTGGTCTTGATTCATTAAGACCAATACCACTTACCCTGTTATAGATATAGGACACATTACCCTGGACGGTAAAGTTTTTTAGTGCCTGGTTGAAATCAAGTTTTTTTCTAAACTCCAGTTCTGCTCCAAAACTGTTGGCTTCTGTTGCATTGATAAAATTATACGTGCTGCTGGATGCGCCAGAGCTGGCATTAAAATATACTTCAATTGGACTTTTAAAATACTTATAAAAAACACCTATGGTAAATAGTTCCCCTGCTTTAGGATAAAGCTCATAACGAAGATCAAAATTGGAAACTTTGGTTCTTTGTAAACCTGTATTACCTGCTACAGTAGCACCCAAATCAAAGTCGTAAAACTGGAAGGTGCTTAATTCTCTAAACTCAGGACGTACAACTGTTTGAGAGCCCGATACCCTTACATTGGTGCTGCTGTTTACTTTATATGTAAGATTTACGCCGGGTAAAAAATCTGTTATTTTAGAGTTTACAAACCGTGGGTCACTTTTTCTTAGGCTGCCAATCACCTGGTCAAAATTTTCTATTCTTAAACCCCAAACCGCTCTTAATTTATTACCAATTTGATTATCAAATTGCAGAAAGCCTGCATTTAAAATGGAGTTGGCCATATAACGATAGCTGCTGCCTGATAATTCGTTTAATCCAAATTTGTTATCAGAACCATTACCAAAATTATCTGCTGAAAATATTTGGTCAGCAGTTAAACTCCTTAGTGGCTGGTTATTAATGGGAAGATAAATTGCAAATGGTCTTGAATCGAACAGCCTGTCTTTTACCTGAAAAAAGTAGCCTCCTTTTACAGTTTGTGAACGGCTGTTTACCTTAAATGATTTGCTGATATCGCCGCCGGCTGTGTAGATATAGTCATTCAAATAGCCGAAATAACGACTACCACTTTTTTGAGATGAATTAGACTGGCCTATTGCAGCCAGAAATGGTGAGGCTGCATCCTGTGGATTATCCTGCACATATTGCAAACGACGTTGGTCGGGTATGTATTGATCGAGGATATTAAAACTGCCAAACCAATGTAGTTTTGCACTGTACTTTTGCAGACTATGATCTCCGGAAATTTGTGTATTAAAAAAAGTATTTGCTTTAAAAGCCAATTCGGTAGCCCGTATATTATCACCTAACAAAGACGTTGCATTTTCAAAATCTTTTCCGGTTCTCAACGTTGCATAATCCGAAGTACTTACGTTTAATAAATTCTTAATAGAGATTTTATTGTAGTTGCCAATTTGTAAAGTAAAATTCGCCAGCGCTCCCCCCAAAACATGCTGGCTGTATTTATTGTTGAAGAAATCAAAACTCAAATCGGGCGTATTGTTTTGAAAAGAGTTGATCTGGTTTTCGTACTGTGTTCTTTTATTGGTTCTGTTGTAATTCACAGCAAGGATAGCTGCCAGCTTTATTTTATCATTCAGCCTGGAATTAAAACCTCCATTTATCTGGAAGCTTTGATTTAACAATGGCAAAAAATTTGAGCTCTTTTTGTCTGCACTCCAAATATTTTTAAAATCTGTTGCATAAGCAGTTTTTTCTGCCTGGCTCAGGCCTTCAAAAGTTGCTTTTAACGGGATGTTTTGCGGCAACACTCTTGTGCCATCATCAAATCCTAAAAAGTCTGTCTTACCACCTTTATAGGTGTAAAAGTCGGTTCCAATGGTTTGTGTATTAAATCCGGTTCCAATCTGCACAGAAAGAAAATTTCTTGCTGGTACATCCTTAGTATTTACCTGTATCAGGCCTCCAGCCCATTCTCCCGGCAATTCCGGAATAAAAGTTTTATTTACAATAATATTATCGATGATGGCAGAAGGTATGATGTCAAAACTAAAAGTTTTACGATCAGGCTCAGTACTGCTAAGCAATATTCCATTTAACATTGCCTGGTTGTAACGATCTGCCAAACCACGTACCACTAAATACTTGCCCTCTTGTATAGAGGTGCCGGGTACTCTTTTTAATACCTCACCTGTATTTTTATCCGGCGATCTTCTGATAGCTTCCGCACTGATAACCTGTGCAACAACCGGGGTATTTCTTTGATAGGCAATTAATGCAGCAATACTCTCCTTTCTGGAAGTTGTTTTTATTACAATGTCTGTTTCTGTTTTGGAAGCGCTCTCTAATTGAACCTCCATATTAAAAACCTGATTTTCTGCAACCTCCACTTCATCAATTTCTTTGGTACCATATCCAACAGAACTCAATTTGATAGTATATTTTTTACCGGCATCAACTGTAATAAAAAAGTATCCGTCGGTGTTGGATGCAGCGATGGTTTTTTCACCATTAATTGAAATAGAAACACCTGATAATTTGTTACCGGTTTTTGAATCGGTAACCTTTCCTTCTATTTTACCTTTTTGTGCAAACGCTGTTATTGAGAAGAGCAAAATCAACAACGTAAATTGTAAATACTTCATGCAGTAATAATTTCTGCAAAGAGACAGCTTCTGTGTTACGGCAATGTAAACTCATTGTTACGCATATGTTACCACTATGTTACCGCAATGTTATGGACTCCTATGAATAATACATTTACTTTAAGAGATAAAGTGCTCACTTTTAGCAAGAAGAAAAATGGATAGCAATAAAAGTAAAAAGGCTCATCCACAATGTGGACAAGCCTTTTTTTAAGTTATGTTATTTTATTATTACGGTCTTGGCTTAATATAAGTAAGATCGTCAAAAAATGCCCGTAGTGGATTGCCATTGTAATTCCAATCAACAGTAATTGACTTGGTAGCCGGATCAAATTTACTGATACGACTTCCAGCACCTGTAAAAAGGGTAATTACAGTTGCATTAGGCGGATTATTAAACACCCTGGTAACCAGATTTGTGGTAGTATTGAATTCAATAACAGGCGAAATACCTGCACCATACCAACTGAGGGAGTTACCTTCTCCTACGCCAATTGGATGACCATTTGATTCAACTTCCGGCCAGTAAAAAATTACTGTCTTGGGGCCAGTTGTTATCAAGTGAATTTCTGTATCATATGGGAAATTATATGGCACACGATTGTGATTACCCTTTAAATTATAAATACCATCATACTTGTTCTTAATAGCAAAACCAATAATCACGGTACTCATATTGCTTGCAATCTTATACCCCTGGTCTACACTCTCAATTTTAAATCCTACACCATACTTTATGTTTGGATCAAGGGCATCAGAATTGGTGACAGTTAATTTTAAATCACCTAATGTTTTACTGCCTGCAGGTATAACTGCATCCAGGGTGCTCAGGCTGAAAGTACCAGCAGGAAGCGGTACTAAACCTGCGGCAACTACCAAATCCTGATTATAAACAAGTTTTACATGCACATCAGCAGCTGGTGCTCCAACATCATCAATTGCAAGTAACGGACCAGTTACCACTACAGGGGCTGGCTGTCCTGTAATGCCAACTACAACCGGGCTTTTTGCTGTTTGTGGAAACGAGACGGCTTTAACAGTTACAATCTGTATACCATATTGCTGGTCTTCAAAGCCTTTATCTTTAAGACAGCCTGTACCTGCAACGATGAATGCAAACAGACCAAATATTAATGACAATTTTTTCATAATGAAAAATTTAAAAAATTTAAAATAATTAGTTTAAATCCCAGAATAACTTACCGGTAAAAACATTGATGGTACCTTCTGCGGCCACATTAGTGGCGTTATAATTATACTCATTTTGCGGATAAAACAATCTAACCGGAATTGTAGTGGCTGTTCTGGCAGGATCTACCGATAAGGTAGGACCGGCAGTACCGCCCGCTGCAATCCCGTAAGTGATTCCAGTTCTTCTGTAATCGGTCCATACTTCGTAAGGTGCAATCGTATTTAAAGCAAACCATTTTTGTGAAAGAATGGTATACAACCCACCACCCGCTTCGCCAGGCACAATTGAAGGTGCTGTATAATCTACATCAGGATAACCTGCGTTATAGGCCATATAGTCGTCTGCATCTGCTTTAGATAGTCCCAAAAAATCAAATGATTCATAAATACCACTTGTAAGCAATTCTTCAGCAGTTGGTCCGGTGGTAATTACACCCCTTTCCCTTGCTTCGGCCTGCAGGAAAAAACTTTCTGCACTGGTTAAAATCCATGCCCGTGAAGCTGCTCCATCAGGAGTTATACCAGGTCCCCTTACCGTAGAAAGCGCACTGCCAATTGGAGCACCACCACCAGCTGGTGTACCAAATACAATTCCTTTTTGGCCTGCAGTTGTACCATTTGGAGAAACGTAAAACTGATCTATTCTAGGATCACCATCTGCTTTGTAATATTTTATCGCATAATCACTGGCTCTTGCCCAGTCTCTTTGACTACCAGTACCAGATTCGTTTATATTCCAAAACCTAAAATAGGGTGCAGGTTTACTACCACTAAACCCTGGATTTAATATGGCAGATTCACCTGCGCCTAAAAATCCATCGGCTGTAATTTTAGCAACCTGTTCTGCAACTGAAATACCCGGCGCAACGGTAGTGCTTGCTAGCCCGTTGTGTAAGTGTACCAGCATACGAAGCCTTAGTGTATTGGCAAATTTTTTCCATTTAACGGTATTGCCCTTAAAAATAATATCTGCCGTTTCAATATCAGGATTTTTTGGAAGTTCGATTGCTGCTGCATTGTTAAGCAAAGCAATAGCGGCGTCCAGATCTGCAAATATTCCTTTGTAAATATCAACTGCTTTGTCGTATTTAGGAGTAGCATTAGCCGTACCCAGAAAAGCCTCAGAATAAGGCAGATTACCATAAATATCTGTAAGCATTTGAAAGTTATGCGATTTCATGATGCGGCCAATGGCTTCATAAGTACCGGCTCCGCTTTCTTTTGCCTTATTAATCATGATATTGTAATTATTGGCATTAGCATACAGACCATTCCATATACCAACATGAAAATCGTTGGTAAATGCATAGGTTTCTTCTTCTGTAAAACTCTGGTAACTGCCGGATCTGGCGCTATGACCCATCCACCATCCAAGGAACCAATATTCTGATGCGATATTGGAACTGGTAGCCTGCTCTGCACCGGGTAATAACACAGAAGGTGTAACAGATACATCGGTAACACTATCCGGATTGGAATTGATATCAAATTTTTCTTTTTTACAGGCTGTACCCGCTACTATCAGGCAGGTAAACAAGGCTGCTTTTATTATGTTTCTACTATTCATGTCTTAGTATTTTTTAAATTAAAATCTAACAGTAATGTTGGCACCAAATATTCTGGTTGGTGGTAAATTATAGGCGGTACTTCTACCGGAAGCATTACCTGTATAAGCCGAGTTACCATTTCCGCCCTGGAACTCAGGATCTGTCCATTGATTTGATTTAGGTACAAACATCAGCAGGTTTCTGCCATTGATACCAATGGAGGCACCTTTAATTACATTACTAATTTTGCTACCTAATTTAGATACAGGTATTTCGTAATTGATAGCGACTTCCCGTAATTTCCAGAAATCACCGCTAGCCAAATAGTTAGAAGTAACAGCAGTATTTAAATCGCTGTTAAAGAATAACCTGCCATAAGATTGTGTGTACACATCTGTATTAGGCACCAATTTACCCGATCCATCATCATACACTGAGTTAGGAAAAATAAATGCACGACGGCCATTTTGACCACTGCGTTGAGAGATGCCATTATCATCCATAAAACCACCTAACTGGTCTGCTACAATCTGAGCACCACCACGGTAATCAGCAACTACGCTAAAGCTAAATCCTTTCCAGGTTGCGTTAATGCTTAACCCTACCAGATTGTCTGGTGTTGTTTTACCAAATGTTGTTAAATTA
>JBBQEA010000025.1:0-31946 GCA_038320245.1 Chitinophagales bacterium
TAACCGAATCCCTTAAGATACTCAGGCTTTCTTTAGTATTAAAACTGATTATCTTTTTGGCATCTTCATCTGTTGCCGCATTGTTGAACGCTGAATTAAAAACATTTAATACGCCATCAGTCAAACTATAAGCATTATCAATTTTTGCATAGATATCCGAACGGAATATAGGGAAGACAGGGTTCTCCAACGGCCTTGCGCCTGTGCCGTTGGCAATGCCCACCAAACTGCTGGTTAACGGAAGTTTATCAGATTCGTGAAAAGTGATTGTACCGGGCGTAACTACATCCATTAAAAATGCTTGTCCGGATTCGATTGTGCCATTCGATAAATAGCTACTTGCACTTGTTGTTTGTACAAAAGTATTGCCAAGCCCGCTAAAAGATACCCACTTTCCTGGCTGGGTAAAGGAGGTAAACATTTTAGGATCCCACACATGATAACTACTCAACTTTCCTAAAACTCCTGATACATCTACATTCAACAAACTGATTGCAGATGGGTAAGGATTACCAATTACCTGCCTTCCTGCGGTAACCGGTACAGAAATATTTCCAACATTTATTCTTCCTTTGGGTTCGAGTATGGTATTAGCCGAAGGCATATACTGGTTACCAATTACGAAGCTCCTGTCGCCCCGTACAAACAACATCCAGCCTTGCTGATCAGTTACTTTTGTACTTAGGGTAGAGGTTGGCGTTAACCAGGATAATACGCCCGATGTTCCATACAAAATAGAGGACGATGTGGTGCCCTGGTCAAATCCATTGGCTGCACTGTATGCTCCACCCGGTCCGGTAATATGGGTACCGTATCCCGGCCATGGATTATAAATACCGCCGCTTCCGTTGGGTGTATTTTTATCCGGATTTACCACGCCAGCCATAAAAGCCGCATTGATGGATGGTGCTGTAGCACTTTGTAAAGGCGCTGTAAGCAGCCGCCAAGAGCGGGTAGCTGTTGGATTTTGAATGAACCGTTGTACAACAAACTTACCCGTTCCGGCATAACGTATGCTGATATTAGCAGGTGTAGCTATAGGCGCAATATCTGCTGTTCGGGTGCTGTTAGATACCAGCGTTACATCACTGTTTCGCAGGCTAAAGGTACCTTTTGTAAAACCGAGTTCCCGGGTTACAGTAATATTGGAAAGCAACACAACGGAATCGGTTACATTAGTTTTATTTATCCAAATATGGGCAAATTTCTCACCTCCAAAACCACCTTCATTATCCTTTGCAACCGAGGCTGGTGCTGAGATTGTTGACATGGACAAACCGTTTCCACTAAAATTTCCTGTACCATCAAAAGTTACTTTTCTATCGTTGGCGATAAATGTACCGCCGGTATTCCTCGTCCAGTTGCCCCCTAAATTAATATCGCCACCCGTTGATGCACCTAATTCCAGCGTACCGTTAATGGTAATATTCCTTCCCACATTCAAGCTGGCACTGGTACCGCCATAATTTTGGAGGAGAGATGAGCCTGCATCAATTTGAACATCATAACAAACAAATCCGTTTCCTGCAGCGGGGAAATTAACAGTGGTATTATTTTGAACCAACACATTGGCAGGATAGCCAGCGCCACTGGATGCAGTTGTCCATTCAAGTCCTCTTGTAAATACAGTACCTGGCTTATATAATAATACAGCAGACGGGCAAGTATAAGCAGGCGGGTTAACCGCAACACTACCGCCTGTTTGTAAACTGAAGGTACCGCTGATAGTACTGGCTGTACCAAAATTTAAAGCACCGTATGTATCAATATTTTTAAAGGTGGTAGTGCCACTAATAGTGCCGTTGCCAAGAAACGCAACCGTGCCTGTGCTGGAGGAAGCGTTGAATGAACCATTATTGGTAAAGCTGCCACCCCCAGTTATGTTTAAGTTATAAGCTCCTGTCATTACAAGGCTGCCACCAGGGGCTACTGTAACATTGTTGGCAGTTGCAGATGCAGTTTGAATATTCACTGTAGAACCAGCTGGTATTATAACATTGGTAGATGATGTTGGCAGGCCACCACACCAGTTAGAAGCTGTATTCCAATCTCCCGATGAGCCGCCAACCCATTGCCCGCCAGGATTTACAGTGACGGTTACAGTATTTACCATCTGGACATTACAACCTGTGCTGGTAACTGTGGCTAGCACGTTAAAAGTAGTAGTAGCTGCAAGCGTACCTGTTGCAAAATTGATTGTACCACCGGTACCAGCTACCAAACTGCCGATATTTATATTGCTTGAATTATTCCTTAATTGATAATTTACACCACTTTGCGATAGCGCAATCTGGATATTAGTTGATGTGCCTGTACAAATTGATGAAGCTGTTGCGGCAGGGGTTTTGTCAATTGCCAAAGCATTTACTGTAACTCCGGATGTGGTATTACTGCAGCCGGTAACAGTTTGAGTAAAAGTAAATGTGACGTTGCCGGCTGATACAGCAGTAACTATACCTGCATTGGAAACAGTCGCTTTTGAGGTACTGTTACTCATCCATGTACCACCGCTTGTGGGTGATAAAGTAATGGTACTTCCAATACATACTGATGATCCTGCCGTTACTACCGGTAATGCATTTATGGTTACTGAACTGGTTGCCTTGCTGCACCCTGTACTCGTTTGGGTAAATGTGAATGTTGCTGAGCCGGCGGATACACTCGTTACAATTCCACCATTACTTACAGTTGCTATGGCTGCATTGCTGCTTAGCCAGGTACCACCAGTGGTAGGTGATAAAGTAATGGTATTGCCAATACATACAGATGAGCCTGCCGTTACTGCCGGTAAAGCATTTATGGTTACTGAGTTGGTTGTTTTGCTGCAACCAGTTGACGTTTGTGTAAATGTAAATGTTGCTGTTCCGGCGGATACACCCGTTACAATTCCGCCATTGGTAACGGTAGCTATTGCTGCGTTACTGCTTACCCATGTACCCCCGCTTGTGGGTGATAAAGTAATGGTACTGCCAATACATACAGATGATCCTGCCGTTACTATTGGTAAAGCATTTATGGTTACTGAGCTGGTTGTTTTGCTGCAACCAGTTGACGTTTGTGTAAATGTAAATGTTGCTGTTCCGGCGGATACACCCGTTACAATTCCGCCATTGGTAACAGTAGCTATTGCTGCATTGCTGCTTACCCAGGTACCACCGGTTGTAGGTGATAGCGTAATGTTGCTTCCGATACATACGGATGCTGCTGCTGTTACTGTTGGTAAAGCATTAACAGTAGCTGCGGTGGTACTTGCACTGGCAGTACAACCGTATGCGTCTGTCACTGTTAATGCATACACACCTGTATTGGCGGTGGTAGCACTAGTTATTACAGGATCCTGAGCACTGGAAATGTAAGAAGATGGGCCCGTCCACGAAAATGTAAAGGGAGAGGTACCACCTATTAAATTAGCTGAAATATTTAATGCATTTCCTGCACATACCGGAGTATTTGTTGTTGGTGCTACTGTCATACTAACCGGGGTTAGGGTACTAAATGAAATATCATCCAGTCCAAAATCGTTACCCCCGGCAGCTGTTTGCAAATCAATGATATTTATAACTGCAGTTGTATTACTACCAGAATTCCATGTTCCAAAAAACTTAACCCAGTTAAATGGTCCGGCTGTACTGGATGCACCTGCTGCAAGTGTTGCTGTAGAACCAACCTGTACACTATTTACTGTAAAACTTAATTGTGCAAAGGGCGGAACTGCATTTACACTGATTGCCCATGCAGAAAAATAATAAGTAGTGTTAGGTGTAACAGAAATCGTTTGCTGCCATACATTCTGAGTTGTAGGACTACCGTTTACTATCATAAAATTACCAGATCCAGATGTATGGTCAGTGCCAAAAAAATTATTATGATAATAATTGGCATTTGCACCAATTGCATAATACCCTTCAGGATATAAACCATTTGCTGCAGTTGTGTAATTGTAAAGAGAAGAAAATCCTGTATTCCCAGACGAAAAATTACCATTGGTAACTAATTCCTGCGCAACAGTAAAAGAAGTAGTAGCGGTACAACCTGCCGCGTTCGTTCCTGTTACCGAATAAGAGCCGGCATATGACACATCAATAAATTGTGTGGTAGCACCGGTACTCCACAGATAAGAAGTTTGAGCTGAACAGGTTAACCTCACTACACCACCTCCAATACAATAGCTAGGTGTAATAGTTGCCGTTGGAGAAGCATTTACATTTATAGTTTTTGTATTACTTACTGCCGGGCATGCACCTGGTGCATTGGTAGTTAACGTCAATACCACTGTACCAGCATAATTTGCTGTTGGTGTAAAAGAAACGGAAGCCGGGCTGGCAGTTTGTGCAGTGCTGCTCAATGTACCTGAGCCAGACGTTATAAACCATGCACCTGTTGTTGCGCCTCCTCCTATACTTGCCCCGGATAATGGTATAGCCGCCGGCGAAGCAGATTGGCAGGCATTGACCGTGCTTCCCGGCGAAACAGTACCTGCAGCGGTAACTGTTACTGTTACCGTTGGAGTAATTTGAATACTACATCCTGTTGTGGCATTTGTTGCAAGTACATTAAAAGTTGTGGTACTTGCAAGCGTACCTGCAGGCAAATTAATTGTACCAGCTGTGCCGGCAACAGCACTACCGATATTGATATTGCCAGAATTATTTCTTAGTTGATAATTTACACCATTCTGAGATGAAGCGACTTGGATATTTGTAATAGTACCAGCGCAAATATTTGCTGCAGATGCCGTGGGCGTTATATTTGTTGGATTAGCCCCCACTGTTATCGTGGCTGTACCTATGGTAAATCCAGAACTTCTTACACATCCATTATTATCTGTGATACTTACTAAATTATAGTTAGTAGAGCTGGATGGATTGGTAAAAGTATTAAAAGCAGTACCTGATGTTACGCTGCCAGCTGTACGATTAGCAGTAGCATCGTTATAAATTACTGAATATGGGCTGGCGCCGCTGCTTGAAGTAAAGGTAAGCTGGCCCGTGCCACTACCACAAACTGAATTGCCAATGAGGGTACCCTGTGGCAAAGCATTGATTAATATAGTAGCACTACCAGGCATGTTTAAAGTACAGCCGCCTGAAATTGAAGTTGCAACAACAGTATAAGTTCCTGCCGATGTTTTTTTACCAAAACTAATTGCAGAACCAGTTCCTGCAACTGCTCCGCCTACAGCACTAGCACCGTTGTACAACTGATATTGGCTTGATAATTCGGATCCCGAAAGGTTTATCGCTATACCTGCACTTCCGCTGCAATAGGAACCGCCCCCTGTGACACTATATAAAGCAGGCATTGAGTTTACCGCATAGTTAGCAGCACTGTAAGCAGTACCTCCGCCAGTTGTAACAGAAACAGCGCCAGAGGTTCCGCTTCCGGTTACTGCAATTATTTGTGTAGAGGTAAAAGAAGTTATAGAAGAAACAGCTGTGCCGCCAACAGCAACACTGCCAGCAGTTATACCAGTAAAGTTAGTTCCATTAATTGTAATGGATGCACCTGCACAACCACTTGAAGTTCCCAAAGATGTGATAGTTGGTAACGGAGGTACAGCAGTTCGCTGAACAGTAGTTGTACGGTTGGTATTACCTGTGCCACAGTTTATATTTCTGCTCCAATGCACATACAGGTCGCTGGAGGAAGTGGTTATTACAGAAACAGGTGTTTGCCCAAAATCAAGAACAGTACCAGTTGGACTACCTACTGTAACAGTTATATAATCCTGTGCCCTGCTGATAGTAAAATTGTAAGTGGCGCCGCTAACGATACCAGTAATTTGTGAATACTCACCCTCATAATTATTACCTGCAATTGTAACCGAAGCGCCTGTTCCGGCATTAGTAGCGCCTGTAGGCCACTGAGATGTATTGTAGCATTGGGCATTACCCTGCAGTAGCAAAAAAAATTGAAACAACATCAACGCCAATAGGTATTTAAAAAGGTTATTCTTTACTGATAGGGCTGGCGAATTTGCTAATTTGAAGAGAATATCAGATGACCTGTTAAAACTATTCATTTGTTTAGGCTGTTTTAATATAGGTTGGATTATAAGTTTCATTAGCCGGGATGTTTGGAAGCATATAAACGCAAAAATTGTAGTATTATTATTACAGGACATAGGATTATCCCTAATTTTTATTGGTGATACGTGCTAATTATCAATTATTTACACAGAAACAACAACCCCACAGAGATACTAAACCTGGTCTGTGACGTTGATAAATAGAATTTTTATTGCATACAGTGATGCTCAAAAAAAAGGGAAAAATGCAGTAAGAAGAATATTCAAGAAGAAAAAACGAGCCGATGGGTGGATTCAAAAACAGGTTATAGGAGACCCCAATTGTGCGATAAAATAAATTATCAAAGCACTCTTTACCCGGGCAAAAAAAATGGCCATCTTAATAACTTAAGACGGCCAACTATTTTATAATCGATCCTTCCTTAAAAACGGAAGGAAATATTTATTTTGATGAAATCATCTTAGCTTCAATACTAAGTGTAGCATGAGGCACAGCACGTAAACGGGCTTTGTCAATCAGTTTGCCTGTAACACGACAAATACCGTAGGTTTTATTTTCAATACGCATAATCGCTTTTTCAAGATGATCAATAAATGTGATCTGGCGACTAGCCATCTGACTAAGCTGTTCTCTTTCCATACTCAGGCTACCATCTTCCATTGTCATGTAGCGGTTATCACCTTCATCTCCACCCATTTCATCCTTACGGGTAATCAACCCATGCAGGTAAGACAATTCTTTTTTTGCTGCTTCCAGTTTACGTTGAATCAATTCTCTAAATTCAACCAACTCTGCGTCGCTGTAGCGCAAAGTAGGTGCACCGGGATCAACTTGAGCCTTATCTAAAACCGACTTTGTAAAATCCGGCTCGTATTTGCGAACAGTTTTGGTAGATATTTTTGGCATTACCACAGGTTTGGGGGCAGGTACTTTAATATCTTTTGCCTTTACTTCTACAGCTGGCTTACTGGTTGCTTCTTTAGCCGCCACAGAATTTGCAGCCACTTTTTTTACTTCTTCTTTTTTTGCCATGGGTTTTTTTGCTGGTATTACAGCTTTTACAGGGGCTTTTGCTGCCACCTTTACATTAACTTTTACAGGTACAATAACCTTTTTTACAGGAACTACTTTTTTGGCAACAGGTTTTTTTACGACCGGTTGAACGACTTTTTTAGCAGGGAGAACTTTTTTGGGCTGCACAATTGCAGCTTTTTTAACCGGTTTAGCAACCACCTTACCTGCTTTTTTAGCAATAGGAGCTTTCACTACTTGCTTTTTTAAAGCATTTTTACTGATAGCCACTGGTTTTACAACCTTTTTTATTACAGCCGGAGCAGCTTTAACCGCTTTTTTAACTGCAGGTTTTACTGCTACTGTACTTTTTTTTGCCGGGGCTTGCTTTTTTACTGCCATACTATATTCCTTTTTTTAGTACGTTCACTTTTAAGATGGCATTATTCACATCAATTTCGCTACCGGTAGCTAAATCAGGTATAAAAGCAATCGAATCTGCCAGAATTTCGGCGCAAATATAATCTTTAAATTGAATTAATGCAGGTTGCACAGCGTCATTTTCTAATACTTCAACAAATATTCTGTCGGTAAGGGCAAAACCGCTTTCCTTCCTGATAGTCTGCACCTTATTTACAAACTCCCGGGCATCTCCTTCCTGCTTTAACGCTGGAGTAATGGTAATATCCAATGCCACTGTTAAACTTCCTTTATTTGCCACTTCATAGCCAGGTATTTCATCAGTTGACACTTCCATATCTTCCCCTGAAATAATAATAGGGGCTTCATTTGCAGACAGGTAATCCGGGTTCAATAGGTATTCGTCGTTCAATACTTTATCAATGGTAGCACTATCAAACCGGACAATGGCATCAGCCGCCCATTTCATTTTGGGACCTAGTTTTTTACCGAGGGTTTTAAAATTTGCCTTGGCCTTGCGCTTTATGAAATCATTTTCAGCCCCCAATACGTCAATTTCTTTTACGTTGGTTTCTGCTTTAATAATGTCTTCCACCTTTTTCAACCGCTCTGCCATATCAGCATCCAGAGCTGGAATGAACACTTTTTGTAATGGCTGTCGTACCTTAATATTCACTTTTTTACGTAGTGATAATACCAAAGAACAGGCATCCTGTGCCAATTGCATGCGTTTTTCCAGGTCAATATCAATTACGGCATCATTTGGTTTTGGGTAATCAAGCAGATGCACCGATTCTTTTGTATACCGATTGGATACTTCATTCAGATTACTGTACAACCAATCGGCAAAGAACGGGGCCACTGGCGCCATTAACTTACTCAATGTTTCAAGGCATTCGTACAAGGTTTGGTAAGCACAAATTTTATCATGCTCATACTCCCCTTTCCAAAAACGACGACGGCAAAGACGTACATACCAGTTACTCAACAGCGAGTCTACGAATTCTTCGATGGCTCTTCCTGCCTGTGTAGGTTCATAATCATCAAAATAACCTGTGGCAGTTTTTATTAATGAATTGAGGGACGATAAAATCCATTGATCAATTACCGGCCTGTGTTTTACCGGGATATATCCTTCTTTAAATGAAAAGCCATCCACATTGGCATACAAGGCAAAAAATTGGTAAGTATTGTACAATGTTCCAAAAAACTTACGTTGTACTTCTTTAATACCTTCTGCATCAAACTTTAAACTATCCCATGGCGATGCATTGGTAATGAGGTACCATCGGGTGGCATCGGCACCAAAAGTATTAATGGTAACAAAAGGATCTACCACGTTGCCGAGGCGTTTGCTCATCTTATTGCCATTTTTATCCAGCACCAACCCATTGCTCACCACTGTTTTATACGCAACACTATCAAATAACAAAACGCCTAAAGCATGCAAAGTATAAAACCAACCACGTGTTTGGTCAACACCTTCGGCAATAAAATCTGCCGGAAACGCCTGCTTAAACGTTTCTTTATTCTCAAAAGGAAAATGCCATTGAGCATAAGGCATAGCGCCACTGTCGAACCAAACATCAATTAAATCCGGCACCCGTTTCATCGGTTTACCAGATTCACTTACCAGGATAATATCATCTACATACGGCTTGTGTAAATCTAAAATACCTTCATGCAGGTAATGTTTATTGGTTTCTCCGCCCAAAATACGGGCAGCATTTTTTATTTCGATGTTCAATTCTTCAATACTTCCTATACATTTTTCTTCATCCCCTTCTGCTGTTTTCCAGATGGGCAGTGGTGTGCCCCAAAAACGGCTGCGGCTCAGGTTCCAGTCCACCATATTTTCCAGCCAGTTACCAAAGCGGCCGGTGCCTGTAGCTGCAGGTTTCCAATTGATGGTTTTATTAAGTTCAATCATCCTGTCTTTTACAGCAGTGGTTTTAATAAACCAGGCATCTAAGGGATAATAAATAATCGGCTTATCTGTACGCCAGCAATGCGGATAGCTATGTTCGTACTTCTCAACTTTAAAGGCCCGGTTTTCTAATTTAAGTTTCACCGCTATGTCGATATTTACATCTACATAATCTTTTTCATCTTTATAATCTTTTACAAAACGGCCACTGAATTCACCGGATCCTTCAATAAATTTTCCTTGCTTATCAACCAGCGTTAATATACCGAGATTATTTTTTTTGCCCACCTTATAATCATCCGCACCAAATGCCGGTGCGGTATGAACAATACCGGTTCCGTCTTCGGTTGTTACAAAATCGCCCAATAAAATTCTGAAAGGCTGTGCATCTGGAGTTATTTCTCTTATCTTTTCTAATGTATTTGCTTCGGAGGGCATTAACTGTTCGTATTGCAAGCCCTCTAATTCGGTTCCTTTAAATGTTGTAATTAGTTTCCACGGAATTGTTTTATCGCCCTCTTTAAACGCTTCAAAATCACCATTTTCACCCTCAGCCTTAAAATATTTACCGATTAAATTTTGGGCCAGCAATACTGTGATGGGCAAATGCGTATATGGATTAAAACTTTGCAGCAATGCGTAGTCAATATTGGGTCCAACTGTAAGGCCTAAGTTACTCGGCAAGGTCCAGGGCGTGGTAGTCCAGGCCAACACATAAACGGCCTCCCTAAATCCCTCCAAAGGAGGGACTTTTGACCCTGACAATGCAAGCTGCATTTTTTCAATCGATGGGTGAACTGTGTTATCTACTTTGGAGATATCAGCCAGGCGGAACATTACGGTTGCACTTGTATCCTTCACATCTTTATACGTACCCGGCTGGTTCAATTCATGACTTGATAAACCTGTGCCTGCCGCCGGAGAGTAAGGCTGAATGCTGACACTTTCGTAGAGATACCCCTTTTTATACAATTCGCTCAGGCACCACCATAAGGTTTCTATATAATCATTTTCAAAAGTTACATATGGATTATTGAGATCAACCCAATAACCCATTTTTTTGGTGATATCATCCCATTTATCTTTAAAACGCATTACCACTTCCCGGCATTTTTTATTGTAATCCTCTACAGATATCTTTTTACCAATATCTTCCTTGGTTATGCCCAACTCTTTTTCTACACCCAACTCAATAGGTAAACCATGGGTATCCCAGCCGCCCTTGCGTTTTACCTGAAAGCCCTGCATGGTTTTATAGCGACAAACAAGATCTTTTAAGGTTCTAGAAATTACATGATGAATACCAGGCATGCCATTGGCACTTGGTGGTCCTTCGTAAAATACAAATGGTATGGCACCTTCTCGTTCGGTTACGCTCCTCTCAAAGGCATTTATCTGCTCCCATTTGTTAAGCAGTTCTTCTCCTATTGCTGGTAGATTAAGTTGCTGATATTCTTTGTACCTGGCGCTCATACTTTAACTGGTGTATTGTTGTAAAAATGTGGGCAAAGGTAGTAAAATAGGGTTTTGCAGCATTATATTAAAAGTTGTTGAAATACAGCTTCAGAAATGAGGAGTTAAGTTTTCCACATTTTTTCTCTTTGGCATAATATTGGACTTTTATTTGGGGAGAATAGTGAAAGAAAATTAACTTTTTGAATTTTATTTCAGGTATACCTTTAGTGCAGTATTTAAGAATATTTGATCTTATTTATATAGAATTATTGGCACATCAGTTACAACGTTTTTGATTTTGATGAAGATGAACGTGTCGAAAGATTTTGCTGGTTTAAGGTTTTATTAGGGTAAAGACGGGTGTATTCTTGCTCCCGTCATTTTTTTAATATTGAATGGTTCCGTTTTTAATTTCCATATTCACTGCTGTTAAGTTGCAGCAAACCAAATGAAAATAATATATCAATTCATTATCTATCAAAAAGCTTAAAGAATCAGGTAACTCAGGTTAAAGAAAAAGGCATCTTATATAAGGTGCCTTTTTTCTTTATTTATATCGCAGTAATTTAACTACAAAATCTTGTCAAGCTGTTCCTCCATTTTTAACAATGCATCTCCTACCATTTTTGCAGCAATCGGATTTTTATCTTCTGAGGCCTGTGTTGCAAACCATATCAGCACCATTGCTATATAATCCTGCATATCTTTTCCGCCAAACTGTGTTTTAAAATCTACTATTTTATCGTTGATTATTTTTAGCGTACTTCGCACTTGCTCCTCATCTTTAGGATTAATTTTTATGCGATAAGTACGGTCGCCAATTACGATATTAATAGGCAATAATTCAGCTGTCATTTTATTCACTTATTAGGGCAATACATTTATCAATTTCTTTGATATACTGGCCAAGTTGTTTATCAAAAGATTTTTTATCTACCTCATTCATTTCTCCTGAAGCCGACTTTAAAATGCTCACCTGCGTTTGTAACTGGTTAATCTCCAAAAGTTGCTTTTCATTTAATATTTTTAAATCTGCTAATGCAGTATTTAATGATTCGTTTTGTTTTTGAAGCTGCAGGTATTGCTTCAGCAATTGCTGAAGTTTTGCATTTACTCTTTTAATATCGTTTTCTAATACCTGCATAAATATTTTTAATAGTGAAGCAATTAAGTCGTTTTTAAATCATCCTCACCCATATGTTTAGAAAGTTTAGATGTTTAGTTGAAGACCTAAATAATAAACTATTTATACCAGCTACAAAAAATGTACACAAACCGTTGCTTTTATAGACCATCAGATAACAGGGCCACTACATTACTTCCTTACTTCAGCCATTAACTCGCTTTCGTATGATGTTATAATCTTGCCCATCATGGCATCAATTTCTTTGTCTGTCATTGTTTTTTCCTGATCCAAAAAAGTAAAATTGATCGCCATCGATTTTTTACCAGCACCCAGTTTTTCACTTTCAAAAACATCAAACAGGTTTACCGCTGTTAACTTTTTTACTCCGGCATTGTAGGTTGCCTTCTCAATGGCAGCATATTCTATAGCTTTATCTACCACTATAGAAATATCTCTTTGAGCCGATGGGAATTTTGGAATTTCGGCATATTCCGTTTTTACTTTTTTATTGAGATTCAGCACAACATCCCAGGCAATATCCACATAAAAAACAGACTGTTTAATATCAAATCTATCCAACTTCTTTTTGTTCACGCTACCAACTAACGCTACCGTTTCCATACCTATTTTAGCATTCAGACAGATATCGATTGCATCATTTTCAATAAGCTGAAAACTGGTAAGGTTGAGCCCCAGCAACTGAATTATTTTATTGCAAACAGATTTAGCGAAATAAATATCAGCTTTCTCCGATTTTGTTTTCCAGCCATCTGCATGCCTGTTTCCGGTAATAAAAATTGATAAACGTTGCTCCTCCCCGTATTGCCCCACAGCATCTGTGCTGTATATTTTTCCGAATTCAAAAAACTGTAAATCAGTATTTCTTCTGTTAAGGTTGTACGCAACGCTTTCCAGTCCTGTTTCCATCATGGACGGCCGCATTACATTCAGGTCTGCACTCAGGCTATTGATCATTTTTACGGTTGATGCCAATACTGTGGGAGAAAAATAAGCTGCATTGGTGATGCTGTTGGTAAAAATTTCGTTGAATCCAATTCCTGTTAAATAAGCAGCAGCTTTTTCTTTGTAAGCAGCTTCCCGACCCAGTGTTTCCACAGCAGGCGATATATTTATAGCCGCCGGTATATCAATATTATCCAGTCCATCTATCCGCATAATTTCTTCTACAATATCAGCCGGAATGGTTATATCCGGCTTACTAAACGGAACGGCCACCCTTATATCATCCTGCCCTTCTTTTACTATTTCAAAGCCTAGCCCCGTGAGGATATTTTTGATGGTATCTCCGTGATAATTTTTGCCGCTCAGCTTTTTTAAATAATGGTATTTAAGCGCTACTTCTGTTTTATTTTTTGGCGCAGGATATACATCAATTACATCCGAAGCGATGGAACCACCTGCAATTTCTTTAATCATTGCAGCAGCTCTTTTTAATACCAATACTGTGCTGCTGATGTCCACCCCTTTTTCAAAACGGGTAGCAGCATCTGTACGCAAACTATGGCGGAAAGATGTTTTGCGGATAGTGATTGGATTAAACCAGGCACTTTCTAAAAAAATATTGACCGTATCGTTTTTGACGCCACTATGCAAACCTCCATAAACGCCTGCAATGCACATGGGGCCTGCGTCATCGCAGATCATTAAATCTGTTGCAGCCAGTTTTCTTTCCTTATCATCCAGCGTAATAAAGGGCGATCCTTCAGGTAGGTTTTTTACAATGATTTTTCTACCGCTAACTTTATCAGCATCAAAAGCATGTAATGGCTGACCTGTTTCGTGTAAAATAAAATTGGTTATATCTACAATATTATTGATAGGGCGCAGACCAATACTTTTCAATTTTTGTTTGAGCCAAACTGGGCTCTCAGCAATTGAAACCCCTTGGATACTGATAGCTGCATACCGCTGACAAGCTTCTTTATTTTCAATAGTTACGGTAAAAGGAATGCCTTTGTCCTCCGCCTTTAATGCGTTGGCGGAAGGAATATTTTTGTAAGGTAATTTTACATGGCTGTCTTTTTTTATGTGGTGCGATATATAGGCACACACATCTTTGGCTACGCCTAAATGACTCATGGCATCCATCCTGTTGGGCGTAAGGCCAATCTCAAAAATATTATCTGTATAGGGTTGAAAATAATCAGCAGCAGATAAGCCAATTGCTACATTATCCGGCAAAATCATAATACCTGCATGGTTATCACTCAGGCCAATTTCATCTTCGGCACAAATCATCCCAAAACTTTCAACACCTCTTATTTTGGCTTTCTTCATCGTTAAAGGGTCACCGCTTGTGGGGTAAATGGTTGTGCCAATAGTGGCAACAATCACTTTTTGCCCAATAGCTACATTGGGTGCGCCACAAACAATTTGCAAGGGTGTTGAAGTTCCAATATTTACTTTGGTCAAACTAAGTTTATCCGCATCGGGATGCTTTTCGCATTCCAACACTTCTCCTATTACCAATCCCTGCAAACCACCTTTTAATTCTTCATATTGTTCCAGGCTTTCTACTTCAAGCCCGATGGAAGTTAATATTTTACTCAATTTTTCCGGCTCAATTTTTTCCGGTAAATACTCACTAAGCCAATTGTAACTAATGGTCATTGCTATTTGCTTTTATTTTTTGATGCCGCAAAGATAACTATTGACAGTGTAGCAATATTTATTCGATGGTGTTAGCATTTTGTTTTTGTTGATATTACCTCAGCAAAATTAATTTATTCTCCTGCTTCAGCAGCCTGATAAATATTAATTACGCAAGCCAAAAAGAATTACCGGGTAAAAGCAGCAAAGGCAATATTTAAAAGCAAAAAAAACAACTTTTAAACTATAAAAAAAGCATGGGGTAATTAGTGAAAAAACAACGCCAAAAAAAATGTATGTGGGTGCAGAAATAAAAGTTATCTATTTTTTCTATGTTAATAAAATGTTACGCAAATGGACTGCATTTGAAAAATGGCTGTGCATAAGCCTGTTTACTTCCTGTGGATAACCTATTTTTGCCTGTGGAATACGGGTGGAAAATAGTATTGGAAGGCAGGCAAGCACAATATGTGAATAATCTTGACAAAAATTGACTCTATCTTAGCCGCCCGATCAATTTTCGATACCAATCATTTAATACGTACCCGCTGCTCGTTTTTAAAATTGGTATCGGCTGATTATCCGGATTCTTTAATTTTTAGCAGCAAAGCACAATCAAACAATACATGGAATTTACCAACGTAAATAAAGACAGAAAGACAAGAAGAAAACCAAACCTTGATTTAGGAAATATGGTTTTCGGCAAAGTACCACCTCAGGCAAAAGATCTTGAAGAGGCCGTATTAGGCGCCATCATGCTTGAAAAAAGTGCGTTTGATACAGTAGTTGAAATATTAAAACCAGAATGCTTTTACTCGGATGCCAACCAACGGATTTACCGGGCTATGCAGTCCCTTACCGGAAAAAATTTACCCATCGATTTATTAACGGTTGTAGAAGAACTGAGGGTAAAAGAAGAATTGGAGCTGGTAGGCGGACCTTATTATGTTTCTAAGTTAACCAATTCGGTAGTTTCATCTGCTAACCTGGAGGCTCACTCAAGAATTGTATTACAGAAGTTTATACAGAGAGAATTGATACGCATTAGCGGAGAAATAATTGGTGACGCTTATGAAGACAGCACAGATGTTTTTGACCTGTTAGATGATGCCGAAACCAAACTTTACGAAATCACCAACAATCACCTCCGTAAAAACTTTGATGATATCAATACCGTATTGGTAAAAACCATTCAGCGGATTGAAGAAATGCGCAACCGGGAAGAGGATTTAACAGGCGTTCCCAGTGGTTTTCCATCGCTGGATAAGTTAACTTATGGCTGGCAACCCACCGATTTAATCATCCTGGCAGCAAGGCCGTCTGTGGGTAAAACAGCGTTTGCGCTTAACCTTACCCGTACCGCTGCTTTGCACCCTACTAAACCAACCGCAGTTGCATTTTTTAGTTTGGAGATGAGTGCAGGACAATTGGTGCAACGTATTTTAAGTGCCGAAAGTGAAATATGGCTGGAGAAAATTTCCCGTGGCAAGCTGGAAGAGCATGAGATGAAACAGCTGTACAAAAAAGGAATTGAGCGCCTCAGCAATGCACCCATTTTTATTGATGATTCTGCTGCTTTAAATATTTTTGAACTAAGGGCCAAATGCCGCAGACTTAAAAATAAGCACAATGTAGGTTTGATAATTATTGACTACCTGCAGTTGATGAGCGGTGGTGGCGATAACAAAAATGGCAACAGAGAGCAGGAGATCAGTCGTATATCAAGAGATTTAAAAGGACTGGCAAAAGAATTACAGGTACCCATTATTGCATTGTCTCAGTTAAGCAGAGAGGTAGAGAAAAGAAAAGAAGGAGCTAAAATTCCGCAGTTAAGTGATTTGAGGGAATCGGGTGCCATTGAACAGGATGCCGATATGGTTATGTTCCTGTACAGGCCCGATTATTATGAGATTACAGCCAATGAAATGGGTGAAAGCAACAAAGGCGAAACCTATGTAAAAATAGCCAAGCACCGTAACGGTAGTTTGGATACCGTTAAACTAAAAGCACTGCTGCACATTCAAAAATTTATTGAAGATGAAGATGGAGCTGGTGATTTTGGCGGCGCTCCATCAGGTGGCAATTTCCGGCCTGTAAAGGATGATGAAGGTGGTGCAGGTGCAAAATTGTATATACAAAAAGGAAGTAAAATGAATGATGGCGCATTTGATGATGATGCACCTTTTTAAGGAATAATTATTAAATTGATAAAGGAGAATGAAGGATTAAATTTGATGCTTCATTCTCCATTTTTTATGCGTCATTTTAAAAAAATGAGTTGAAAAAATTGTGTAGCTTTATTTAAATATTTTTTGATGAATAATACAAGTATCAAGGCAGCCCTCCACGAACGAATAGAAACTATCAATGATGATAAAATATTAGAAGCAGTTTATACACTTTTGGAAAATGCAGCAAGCCATTATGAAGATTATAAGTTATCTGAAGAGCAACTTACCCTATTGATTGAAAGAGATGGGCAGTACCAGAATGGTGAAATGAAGACATTATCGCTGGATGAACTTAAATCAGAAATAAAGAACAAATTTAACTATGGGGTTTAGGGTAGAAATTACAACTGCTGCCAGGCAGGATATTCTTGATGGAATTAATTATTATCAACCAATTTCTGAAAAATTAAGTGAAGCTTTTTGCAAAGACATATTCCTATCGTTTGATGCAATAGAAAATAATCCAACTTTTTTTTCCTATTACCATGAGCCATTCAGGAGAATACTGCTTAAAAGATTTCCTTATCTTATTATCTATAAAATTTATGGAGATATTGTAATACCTAATATAATTTCATTATAGGCCAATATGCGCTGGCTGAAATTATGTGCGATGGCGCAGTGCGAAGGGATTTGGTAAATACCGATTGGACTAATTACAGAGTATAATCGGTATAATTATTACAGCTGTGATTTGTGCAAAACAAAATCCAAAAACAATTAAAAACAGAAGCAAATATTAACAATGGCACTACCGTTTTTTTATGTTGAGGATATCATGCTTTCAACTTTATCGATCGTTTTAAATGAAGAAACATCCAAACACATTGTGCAGGTATTGCGCATGCAAAATAACGAACAACTGCAATTAACCGATGGAAAAGGCAACTTGTTTGTAGCGGAAATTACAGATAATAACAGAAAAAAATGTGTTGTAAAGATTGTTAGAACGACTACCGACAACCGGCCACCGACAACCGATACTATCATTGCGATTTCATTAATAAAAAATGCCAACCGATTTGAATGGTTTTTAGAAAAGGCAACAGAGATCGGCGTTACAGCGATCATTCCACTTATTTGTAGCCGCACAGAGAAGCAGCATTTTAGGCAGGACCGTATGCAGGGCATATTAATCAGCGCCATGCTGCAATCGCAGCAAACAAGGCTGCCGCTGTTGCATGAGCCGGTTAAATTTGAAACCTTCATTAAAACAAAATTCGATAATACCCAAAAAATGATTGCCCATTGCGAAGCCGAAAATGGCAAGCAGCAACTAAGTTCTCAACTATTAAATCCATCAACTTCTAAACTAATTTGCATTGGCCCCGAAGGTGATTTCAGCAAAGAAGAAATTGCTTTTGCATTGCAGCACAATTTTACCCCCGTTGCATTGGGTGAAACAAGATTAAGAACAGAAACTGCCGGGGTGGTGGCAGCTGCATTGCTTTGCATCCGTTGATAAAAGTTCTTTAGGTAAATCAGGTAAAAAAAGAGAGACTTGGCTACCCATTTTTATACCATCTTTTGTCTCGGCCACAATAATTGAATCTGCCAGGCAAATTGTAGATAAAACCGATAGCCCCTGAAGTTTCGAAAGCTAAGGTACCATAGCAAAAATGACGCAGTAATAATAGCAAAACTCATTACATTAATTTACAGACTTACTATTTCTTCTTTTTCTAATAAAAAGAATAAGCGCACCAAATGCAGCCAGTATGCCTGTAAGCAAAAGCCATTTTTCATAATTATTTTTTGGTGCAAGCATCACTGTGCCAGCATCACCCATCAACACAAGGCCTGCCCAATAAACGGGTGATTTCATCCGGCCATCTGCCTGTTGCAGATATACCAGTTTTGCCTGCTGCAATGCTTTGCCTGCCGGTATTTTAGCAGCAAGATTATCTATAAATTTTTCAGTAATAAAACTTGCAGATTGCTCATCTACCGGCCATAAACTTGTTAAGATACTTTTACTGCCTGCGTAATTAAAAGCATGCGCCAGCGACACCATACCTTCCCCGTCTTGGTAACCCGGCTTACCGGATTCACAGGCGGTTAATATCGCAAGGTCTGTATTGATTTTACAGTTATAAATATCATACAAAAACAAAGAATTATTGCCTGCAACACTGTCGGTATTTTTTGAAAATATCAGTCTTGAAAGTTCCGGTTTTTCGTTATTAAATTCTGCATGTGTACCAATATGCACTATCCTGTTGTTACCTGCATTTTGCTTAAAGGATGTTTTTGTGGAACCATTATCTAAAAAAATATCACCTCCTAATTTGTCCTGTATTTTTTGCACAAGGGTTTTTGTATAGGGTTGTGGCAACAGTGTCATATATTGCCTGTCCAGCCGCCCGCTGTCTTTTATTGACTGCTGATAAGCCGTTTTATTTTCATCAGAAAATCCAGGTGCAAAAGCAACATAATTGCCTTTTGCTTCATCAGTAGCATAACTCCCCGTCATAAATAAACTATAATGATAGGTAATGCTGTGAGTAGCCAGCAGACTGCCTTTTGCCAATTGACTGTAGGTACTCACAGGCACAGGTGTAAGCAGGTCGAAACTTACATTGTATAAAACACCATCGGGAATAATAATAATGTCTTTTGTACGGATATCGTTTGCCAGCGGCTTCCATAATGATTCATACAGCTGGTATAAAAAAGCAGTATTATTATTTTCATTTTGGGTAGCTGACAACACGCCGCTTATTTTTTCATTAATACCAACCGCATCAAGATCAATTATTTTCTTACTGCTTTTGTCAAGCACCAATGCATGAAGGCTGCTATCTATAAAAAAATATCGTATTACCGTTGTTGCTACGGGTAATGCAGCTTGCAACTGCGGCAGTGATTTAAAAATAGATTCATACCGCATCTTATAGTACAAAGGAAATTGCCGCTTTATTTTATCCAGATGCTGTTGCCATTTTGTTGTTGCATCCATATAGGCATCCATTAATACGGCATTGGGCCGGTCGCCAATAAGCGACGCTGGTATCGCTGCCTTTAATTCCTTTTCTTCTTCATAAATGGCAGCAGGCAGGTTAGAAAATTCAACTGCCTTTTGTTTATCAAGCCTTGCTCTTATCCTGTTGTACAAACCAGACTCATGCAGGTTAATTACCTGATCTAAGTATTTATCATTATTGGTTAACTGGTACAATTCCAGTGCAATTTTTTTGGCAAAACTTATGAGCTCATTATTATCGGCTACCAGTATATTAATGCTCTCTTCATCATCAATTAAAAATTTTCTTTTCTCCAATAACTGCAATGCCATATTCAGTTCAGTTAATACCTTTGTAAGGTAAAAAGTATCTTTTTTTTGTTGCAAATGGTAGCCTGCTTTTTCAATCATTAAAATGGCAGCAGGTTTATACAATTCCATTCTTACAGAATCGAGTGTTGATGTGCCACCCCTTATCTTTTCATTTACTATGGCCAACCCCTTTTTTCCATAGATAGCCGCCTGTGCATACTGACCAGTAATAAAATTTACTTCAGATAAATTGAGTAACTGGTAAAAAACAGGTAAGGTATTTTGCTTCTGCACTTTTAATACATAATTATATCCCTTTGTTGATTTGGCGATGGCTTTTTTATAATCGCCTTTTTTTGCATAAAACAAAGCAGCATTCCTTAAAAATTCAAGGTATAGGCTACTGTAGTCCCCTTGCGAAGATACTTCGTACAATGAATCACTTTTTTCGTAATTCAATGCGGCAGCGGCAATATTCTTTTTATTTTCATTGGCTATAGCCAGTGCATAACGGGCATCGGCCTCCCAAAAAACATAATCACCTTCTGCCGCTTTTAGTTTGGTCAAACCTTTTTCCAGGTATTCAAAAGCCTCATCGTAATTGTGCATGGAATTAGAAAGCTGTCCAAGTAGTATTTCCGAAATAAAAGTGCCGGGATGCCCGGGCTTTAATTGCAATTTTTTTTGCTGGTAGGAATACAACAGCAGGTCTTTTGCTTTTTTATAATCGCCAATTTCCTTATAAAAGCCTGCAAGGTTATCAGTGCTTTCAAACAAAAATGATTTTGCAGCTTCTCTTTTTTGTGCAGGATCTTTGCCGGCGATATACAACTGGATATTGCTGATGGCATCCTGCTGTGCCTTAATTGCATCGGTTATTTTTCCATCAGCGTCATACAACACACTCATATTATTAAGCACCATTGCAGGGCGATAATATTTGTTGCGTTCGGTGGGTTGTGTTTTTGCTAACGCACTCAATGCCTTATTAAAGAAAAAATTTGCGCTGTCATTTTTTGAAGCATACCACATCAGGCTGGCCATTGCATTATATGAAATATATAACTCCTCACTGTCGGTATTCTTTTCTGTTTCCCTTATTGCAAGCGCCTTTCGGTGGTGCTGTTTTGACAGCGCTGCATTGCCCAAGCGCTGTGCATATACACCTAGATTGTTTTCAACTTTTGCAAGTTCCAATGGCACAGTTGCATACCTCAGCGCTTGGGTACAAGCATCGTATGCCTTTTTATCTTCCCCTGCCACTCCAAAAAATTCACCTACTTCCAGGTACACTTTCCGCATCGTTTTGTTATCCGGCTTTTTTGCTGCTATTTGGCGTGCAAGTGCATTCATAGCAACAGCAGCTTTTTCAGGACCGCCATTTTCTATACCAATTTTTCCGGCAAGGGGGATGTAATAGATCAGCGTGTCCGTGTTATTTTCTTTTAAAAAAAATTGTACCTGCTGCTGTAGTAATGTCTCTGCCTGCTTAAAATTTTTAGCGTCTATAGCAGCTTCAATTTCAGCTGCACCTTTCACCCCGTCTTGCGCAAACAGGGGTATCAATAAAAGGAGAATGAATAACCCGGCAATGAGGTATTTGAAAAAACGCATGGCAGTTATTATTTTAATTGACTAATTAATTCACTGCTTTCAGCACGGCCAGATTTTTCAAGATAGAGAATGGCCTCATTCACATTACCTTGTTTTAGTAATGCAAGGCCGGTGTACCAGCAGGCATCTTTATAAAAAGGTTTTTCAGGATCAGATGCCGTTGTTTGTAAAAGTAGTAATGCTTCGGTACTGTTTCCCTCAGCCTGCTGTGCGGCTCCCAAAAAATAATTCAATGTATCATTTGAGGAAGTACTTGTTTTAAGATGGCTCCATTCATTGATAGCTTTTTTATATTGGCCGGTTTTGTATTCCAACATAGCTTTATTAAAAAGATAATTATCGCCAACGCCCATGGCGCTCATTAAACCAGGGTCGGGTTTGTAATAAGTGGTGTACAATTTTTCGAACTTATTTGCCTTTAAAGTATACAACCACACCGATACCACGGCAAGCAAAGCTACCGATGCCGCCACCAGCAACTTGCTATTTAGTACAATTACTTTACCGCTTCCTTTTTGAGGATTATTTTTTTTTACGTTGATATGATAGCTGTTCAGACGTTCTTTTAAAGAAACAGTTTCAATGGCGTTAAGCAACAACTTTACTTCGGTTACTTTTTCGGATAATGATTTGTCTGTTGCTATTTTGTTTTCAAATGCAAGCCGCTGTTCTGCACTGGTTTCACCCAATACATATTGCTCAATACTTTCAAATTCTTGTGTTGATATAGTATAGTTTGTATCCAAAGTTTTTTACTGCTTGCCCACTACTAGATTGCGGAGGCGCTGCAGGCAGCGGTATTTATTGTTTTTTGCAGTGGCTTCTGTCCATAAAAAAGTGGTTGCAATTTTTGCCATACTTTGTTTCATAAAATAAAAAAGTGTCAACACCTCTCTGCATGGTTCTCCAAGGTTTGTTAAATGCTGCTGTACTTTTTCAATATAGTTTTCTTCTTCATTATTATATCCGTCTTCAATAAAAGCATTATCTTCCAACGGAACTGCACTTATTTTTTTTGCAGCTTTCAGATAATCATACCATTTGTATTTTGCAATCTGAAAAAGATATGCTTCCAGCGATGAACCATTTTTCGGCAGAAAGCGTCCTGCTTTTATGTTTTGCCATACTGCAATAAATGCGTCCTGGTAAATATCTTTTGCCTCTTCTGCAGATCCATTGTTGGCCAACACAAATGTTTCCGTTTTGTGAAAATTGGCAGTGTACAATACTTCAAGCGCCTTATCATCATTTGCCAATATCGCAGCGGTTTGTATTTGTACCTCATTAAACTGGTTACGGTATTTTTGCTCCATTACATTTTATCTGTACACTAAAATACAGGTAAAGATGCATACTTAAAAAATGCAGGAGATATTTTATAATGCCGGCCAAAATGCTGCCACTCGTATTTGTCTGCTCATTGGTATTCCGTAATCTCTTTTCTGTCAGCAATTTTATTTTTTTTACCTTACCCCTCAACCGGAACTTTTAAATAAAATATTGTTAGCCGAATTTGTTTTATATTTAACGCATTCCTATCCAATATCAGAAAATCTATCAAAGGTCATCAGGGTTACGATAATTTCCGGAAAAAAATTAAAAAATAAAAATGCCGGGGTTGATGACCTTTTACTAAGTATCCATATATACTATTGTACAAACATTTTTTGAAACAGCCTCTTTGCTTTTTTTAAAAAATAAGTTGCAAGTTTATCAAATGCCTTTTTCTGTATCCCGCTAAGAAAATCCAATTTCAATTTTTCAGGATTAAAATAAATGCTTATGCAAAAGGTATATCTGTTTTGTGTTGCCATATTGGTTACAACATTATCAACTGCTCAGTCGCCTGCCTTATTAAAGGATATTTACAACGTTCAAACCAATGGCTCCATCACCGGAGCAGCCAATTACACCTTAGTTGGCACTACTGTTTTTTTTACAGCAATTGATGGTATCAATGGTTTTGAACTATGGAAAACAGATGGTACCAATGCCGGTACGGTGATGGTAAAAGATATTAATCCAGGGGAGACTTCTTCGTCACCTGCTAATCTTACCAATGTAAATGGGGTACTTTATTTTTCCGCAGCAGGTACAGGCGATAATAATATTGGTTATAATACAGAGTTGTGGAAAAGTGATGGCACCGAGGCAGGGACGGTTTTGGTAAAAGATATTTACCCAGGTGTAACAACAAGCCAACCTTCATTACTCACCAATGTTAATGGTACTTTATTCTTTACAGCTAACACAAGTACTGCCGGTATTGAATTATGGAAAAGCGATGGCACTGAAGCTGGTACTGTGATGGTAAAAGATCTATATAGCGGCTCTATCCTTACATCGCCATCCGGGTTAACCAATGTAAACGGCACTTTGTTTTTTATAGCCCCGGCAACCACCACCTCAGCTAACAGAGAATTATGGAAAAGTGATGGCACTGCAGCAGGCACTTTACTTGTAAAAGATATTAATACAGGCGCTTCAACCAGCTCTATTTTAAACATGACAAATGTGAATGGCGTTCTTTATTTTTCAGCCATTAATGGCACAGCACTTAACGGGCGGGAGCTTTGGAAAAGCGATGGTACTGATGCTGGTACCGTGATGGTAAAAGATATTAATCCAGGAACTGCTAACAGCAACCCTGGTAATTTTACCGTGGTAAATAGCACACTTTTTTTTGTTGCTACTAATACCACGAACGGCTTTGAATTATGGAAAAGCGACGGCACAGATGCAGGAACGGCGATGGTAAAAGATATTAATCCTGGCGCAGGGCTCGGAGTTACTTCGTCTTATAATATGGTAAATATTGGCGGTACACTTTTCTTTTCAGCCCAGGATGGTGCCTCAGGTTTTGAACTATGGAAGAGCGACGGTACAGTCGGCGGTACGGTGCAGGTAAAAGACATCGTAGCCGGCAGTACAGGTAGCACACCCTCGCAACTTACCAATGTAAATGGTACGCTTTATTTTACCACAAATAATAATCCGGTTGGGCTTTGGAAGAGCAATGGAACCGATGCTGGCACGGTGCAGGTAAATGCCACAGCAATAAGCGGAGGTAATATCACCAACCTTGCTACAGGCGTAAATACACTCTATTTTACTTACAGTGGCTACAAAGCTGCAATACCATCTACTGCAACCGGAACAGAAACCTGGATCAGCAACGGTACGGATGCAGGAACTGTGTTACTGAAAGATATCAACACCACTAATACAGGCTCTGGCGCAGGTAATACCTGTACGGTTGGTAACACCGTATTTTTTACAGCGAATGATGGAATAAATGGTATGGAATTATGGAAAACAGATGGAACAGCAGGTGGAACAATATTGGTAAAAGACATTGCCGAAGGTACAATCAATTCCAATCCGGAACAGTTGACGAATGTAAATGGTACTTTATATTTTGTAGCATTTGCCACCGGCTTCGGTAGAGAATTATGGAAAAGTGATGGTACTGCAGCAGGAACGGTGATGATAAAAGATATTGTTGTCGGCAGCGGCGAGCCAACCATTTTAAACATGGCCAATATGAACGGCACTTTATATTTTTCTGCTACCAGTACAGGTTTCGGTCGGGAACCCTGGAAGAGTAACGGTACAAACGCAGGCACAATTATGCTAAAAGATATCATGCCCGGCACTACCAACTCCAATCCGGCAAAATTTATTTACGTAAATGGGACCGTATTTTTTACTGCCCAAAATGGCACTACGGGCAATTTCTACGATGAAGAATTATGGAAGACAGATGGCACAGAATCCGGTACTGTATTGGTGAAAGATATTCGGCTGGGAACCCTGCCATCTGTACCTGCAGATTTGGTAGACTTCAACGGCACTTTATTTTTTAGTGCCAACGATGGTATTAACGGCCAAGAATTATGGAGGAGTGATGGCACCGAGGCTGGTACTACTATTTTTAAAGAAACCATTATTGGTTCAGCAGGCTCATCCCCCGTAGGGATGACAGTAGTTGGCAACACGATGTACCTTTCTTTGAATGACCCTGCAGCTGGTGCAGAACTTTGGAAAAGTGACGGAACACCAGCAGGTACCGTAATGGTAAAAGATATCAATGCAACACAGGGTTCTACACCGAGGAGTTTTACGGCAGTAGGCAGCACCGTTTTTTTTACAGCCTATGATGGCCCAAATGGTATTGAAATTTGGAAAACGGATGGTACGGATGCCGGAACGGTGCTGGTAAAAGATATTTATCCGGGTTCTACCATAACAGCCAGGCAAGATATGCTTACAGCGGTGAACGGCATACTGTTCTTCAGGGCGACTGATCCCTTACATGGGTTGGAATTGTGGAAAAGCGATGGCACAGCAGCCGGTACTGTTGGGTTTGATATGGAACCAGGGCCAAACGGCTCATTTCCCGGCGCCTTCGCCAAATTAAACAACACCCTCATTTTTTCCGGAACCGATCCGATGTACGGTACGGAGTTATGGAGCATTGGCACCACTCCGCTGGTTACAAATTTTACCTGGACTGGTAACGTTAGCACTGCCTGGGAAAACGCAGCTAACTGGGGAGGCAACAATGTTCCAACAGCTGCCGCTGCGGTGGTGATTCCGGCTGGGCGGCCCAGGTATCCGGTTATAAATACTTCTACCACTGTTAAAAGTATTAGTTGTGCAACAGGTACTTCATTAATAGTTTTAGCAGGAGTAATATTCAATGTACTGAAGTAGTACAAATTGAGTATGGGCAAAAATTTTGGTTTCAGCTACCTTGTTTTTTGTTTGCTGTTAATATCAAAATAGATTATGACAAAAAATACTCAATGTTACTTTTTCAACAAACTTTATTTTGAATATTTTAAATGCACAGCCTGAATTTTTATTCAGCAATTTTAATTAAGCAACAACGCCTGCATTTCACAGCTTGATTCAATGCAGGACTTCTAGATAACGGCAAACGAATTTGACCTGTTTGATACCGTGCTTTTCTATCCTTGGCACGAAGTAAAGGTGAGGAGGAAAGTCGATTGTATCCATATTCGGATACGCTAATTAATAGTTTCTTATGACACTGAAATAAAAAAATATTATGAAAAAAATTATCTGCGTCCTTCTTTTTATCCCTGCAATGATTCCGTTTATAGTATATGCACAAGTGCTTCCTGTATTCACCACCTACAGCCAGGGAAATCCCAATGCTGCGGCATTTACCACCAATAATTTTAAGTGTATTGGTATTGGTAGTTATAATAACATTTGGGCTGGTACACAGTATGGGGGCTTGTATTTGTACAACCCCCGGTTTGACAGCTGGACAAAATCGGCATTGTTAACCGATGTCTTTATTAATGATATAAAATCAGATCCCGACAGTGGCATCTGGATCGCCCAATCAGGACGGCAAAGTGCTGGTGGTAATTCCAATATTGCAGGCGGCGTAAATTATTTTCCTGTAGCAAGTGATAATGTAAATAGTATGCGTTTTTTTAGTGTAGCTGGTACTACTACGAGTGCAGATCTTTCCAGCCGCAATGCCAAAGGGCTTTACATCGATCAGAGTTTTAGAGAAGCCAATGGAAAAATGCCCCGGCCATGGGTGGTACAAGGCACATACATTACGTCTTTCAATACAAAACGGGGAGGGGTGAATGTTGGCCTTAATCCCAATCCACTTTATTTCACCAACTTGCCCGAAGGCTTTTCCGGCAGTTCAAACGCTACTCCTATTTGTGAATCTATTGGCGGCAACAGTCAGGAAGTATGGGTAGGCACCCGCCAAAATGGGAGTGGTTCTAAAATAATGCGGTACAAGCCAAGTGGTATTTTTATTGACTCGATAAATTTTCGCAATGTGCCTGCCCTGCCCAATGGCTTTTCTGCCCAGGCTATTTTTTTTGATTCAAAAGGTAACCGGTGGATTGGTTTAAAAGATGGCGGTATGGTTGTAAAAACACCGGGTGGCTGGGTAAAGGTAAATTCAGAATCGCTTTTTCCTCCTGGTACCGCTGTAAATTTTAATGCTATTACGGAAGATGAATTTGGTAATGTATATATCGGCACTTCCAATGGGTTACTGGAATATTTACAAGGTGACAAAGATAATGTCACTCCGGATTATGTCCCTTCTTACAACCGGTTTACAGACTTAGATGGATTACCCAGCAATAATATAACCGGGCTAGCCTACGATAGAGAGAATGAAAGAATGCTTATAACCTCAAGTGGCGGCGTCACGTTTATGAAGGTAACAGAGCCGTTCATTAAAGGAAAAGTGGTGGATGTTACCTGTAATATTGACGGTGAAAACCCCTACCCGGGCCTTCAAAAAGCACCCTTAACCCGTGGCATTACTACTGTAAGATTATTGAAAAATAATGTGGAAGAAGAGTTTAACTTCCCGGATGCCAATGGTGTTTTTGAGTTGAAGAAAGCAAATAATACTGATATCTATTCTGTTGAAATTAAATCAGTAATTGACGGCAAAACCATTAAATATATTTATGAAAATGTTCGTAACCATAGAAGGCTGCAACCAGCTCTTATTCCGGATGGTTTGATAAGAGAAATCAATGACTTTAAACTCAAATTAGAAAAGCGATGCTTTCCGGCAAAGCTATTTTTCGGAATAGAATTAACTAATACTTTTTGCACCGATAATTATGCCACAGGCCCGGCTTTTAATACAGCCAATTATGATGCTGCCTATCAGAATTTCTATTTGCCGCAGGGCTTAACTGATCATAAAAAAATGGTGGATAATCTGGCCACTTATTATGCCACACTTGCCGCTGTATATAGTTTGGGAGGCAGTGTCACTGATCTTACCACTGATGCTGTTTCTAATATTTTTGATGCAATGGATGCACTGAAAGAATTTGCAGAATTTGGTATTCAACTAAAACAGCCCGCTAATGCAGTATCGGTAGAAGCAGTTGAACCGAATATTAAAGAGGGAACAATAAATGTAATAACTGCCTTTAAAGATGCGCTGTTGTTAGCTATCGGAAAACTAAACCCGTATGTTCAGCAAGATCAAAAAAAATTCTTCGATTTGTGTGTTAGTTCTTTGGGCGAAGTAATTGACCTGATAATTACGGCTTATAAAGATGGCAGCAACCCGGCCAAATTAAAATTATTAACAGATAATTTAAAAAAGATAATTGCACAAACCCTTGCCATTTATTTTTACAAAGTAGAGTATGCACAGAATCACCACCAATTGTTTGTACCATCTGCCAGCATATCAGCAAAAAAATTAGAGTCAAAAAATACCTATCAGGAAAACTATGATAATCTCTACAACCCTGCCTCCAATTCACTTATAAAAGAAGCTCAGGATAAATTTGATGAAAGAAAAGCAAATATTAGCACATTGGGAGATGTGGCTAAGATGGCTGGTGTGGCCGCAACTGCCGCCGATGCAGCTTCTGCATTGGCATTGGTGGGTGGGCCTGCATCTGCTGGTGCGGTAAAAGTGTTTTCATTTGCTGCCAAAGGTGTTAAGTTTTTAGCTTATGCCGGCTCCATCTACCAGGCAAATACAGGTGTATATGAAATGGTTGATTTTTCTGATAAAATTCAACCAAGGGTGGGCTTTTATAAATCTGCGCCAGCAACCATCAATAAAACAGTCAACGTAGCACAGGCACTGCCCGATTCTTTAATTGCAAGAAAGAACAGGTACAACCAGCGGCTTACTGAGTTACAGACAATTTACAACGCCCCAGTTTATGATGTTGCTGCATTAAAAAATAAGCGAAGTCAATTTAATTATGACGATTCATTGTATACCGCAGAGTTGTCTGCCACGCTCAAAAGTTTGTATTCCTCAACCGATTCCGCTGTGGCTAAAATACCCGGTTTCAGCAACCGGCTGGATAGGGTGATTGATTCATTTGTATCGCTACAGTATGCATTGCGCCAATCACTCTATTATCAAAACATTGCTTTTATTTTAGCAACCAACAAAACACAATACGCACCCGGGCTTGATAGTGTAGCAAACGAAATAAAATTGGCCAATGATTCTGCCGTTAACGGTATCGCCTCTCTCATCACATCTATCAACAACAATGGCATCGGTTCGCTTGCATACCTTGCTCAGGAAAAATATCAGGTAAATTTTTCCCGTGTTCCGGGCTCGGCTGGTTCGGTTACTTACACATTTAAAAATTATGGAGGCGAAACACAAAACAATGTGAGTTTTAAAATAAGCGTACCCACAGCCGGTTACAACATTACCAGTGCAGATTCTGTGAATGTAGGCAGCATACTGCCAGGCCAGTCTAAGCAGGTAACCTTTAGCTTTCAATCACCTGCCAACGATAGTGTGGGCAGTTATAATATTACGGTGAATGCTGGCAACGGAATATATAAACCTGTAAGTGGGGTGCTTTATGCAACAGACCCAACCAAATTCTATAGTGTTAAAAATGGCAACTGGAATGATCCCGCCACCTGGAGCACCAATACGGTGCCAGCAGCAATTAATAAAATTTACATTACCCATGTGGTTACAGTAACAGCAGATGCAAGCTGCAAATCAGTAACGGTATTTAAACCGGGCAATGTGATTGTGACTTCTGGCAAAAAGATTATCATAAACAATTAAAACAACCAAGACCTGTGTAATAAATTAAAAAAGTTATGATGGAAGTAATTATCCCAACAGACCGGGGCATAAAAAAAATAGCAACTTGCAATATTGTAAGAATTGAAGCACACAGCAACTACAGCACGCTCTATTTTGACAATGCCGCCCGGACATTGCAACTGGGCGGTAATGAAGATGGCGATTTTATGATTGACAATTATGGAGCACTTATTATCAGTAATGGTAGCCTAACGGTAAGAGGCAGGGTAAAATTAAACAAAGCAAGTAGATTCAATATGACAGTGGGCAATTTGGTCATTGATGGTAATACGGGCAACACAATTACCAGCCTGCAAAACGGTTTGTTTTTGTTTGAAGCTGCCCCGCAGATGCAGTCGTTTGCTTTCACCGGCGGCACGTTACAAATCGTGGATCCGCCAATCGGCGTTGCCAGCCAGGCTATCAGTTGCCCTTACAATTTCGGTATCAACAGTACCCTGATTCTTGGTAACGGCGTCTCTGTAACGGCCAGCAATAGCCCGGGTGGATTTGGCGGCAGCCTGTTTCCGCCCGTGATCGGCAGGTTGGTATTAAATGCAGGTACAACTGCCGGCAACAGGCAGCTTACCATCAGCAAACCATTAAGTGTAAAGGGTTCATTTGAGATAAGAACCGGAAGCAACGTGCTGTTGCAATCAGAATTGAGGGTAACCCAATAAGACAGTCCAACTGGGTGATACAGGCAGGAAGCTGTTGCTTATCCAAAAGGAATATGGCAATATAGGCGATTATTCTTGCTGTTACCCAGTTTTTTTAATAATCCACTTGCTGTTGAATGGCCGGGTAGTAACTTTTAATTTACCCGATCGATTAAACCGCAACAAATTCATTTTTCCTTTTGCAGTTTCAAAAGTAATTATTCAAAAAACGTTATACATGAAGCAATTTATCCTATCCGGTGTTTTTTGTATTATAGCATCGGTTGCTTGCAGAGCTCAAATAAACTCCTTTCAACATTTTACAGCAGCCACTAGCCCCGTTTTGGCCAATTCCGCAAACGCTTTTAAAACGGTGGAAATAAACCGCTGGTTTATTTGGGCAGGAACACAATACAAGGGATTGTATTTGTACGACACGATGCGGAAGATTTGGCACCAGGCTCCACAGCTCACGAATGTTTTTATCAATGATATCAAAGTTGACCGGGCCAATGGCATCTGGATTGCCCAGTCAGGAATATTTGGTACAGTGGGCGGAGGGTCAAGCATAGCCGGAGGGGTTAATTATTTTCCACTGGGAAGAGACACTGCTATGGAGTTTTATAGCGTGCCGGGAACCACCACCGGAGGTGGCTTATCCTCCAGAAATGTGCGATCGATATTTGTTGATAAAACCTATCAGTTAAGAGGCAACGCCGACAATCCTTATTTACCCCGAGTTTGGGCCGCCCAGTCCACTTTTTTCACGTCATTTAATTCAGCCGCAGGTGGCTTGGGTGTAGGGTTATATCCCGAAGCAAATTTTTTCAGAAAGAGAATTAACTCAATCGATGCACCGCCCTTTGGTAGCGGTAGGCCGCTTTTTGATGCGGTGGCTGGAGAACGCATTGCAAGGCCTGGGGGAGAAGTTTGGGCTTCTGTAAGACAAAATTTTGGCAAATCGCAAATATTG
>JBBQEA010000026.1:0-31557 GCA_038320245.1 Chitinophagales bacterium
TTTCTCCTGTAAAAAATCTGATAAATGGATTGAAGTAGATCCTGCATTCAGTCAATACATTGATGCCTATACAACGGGCATTGTTTCTAAAACAACTGCTGTTCGTATACAGCTTGCAGGTACCGCCAATACAACGCATACGGTAGGAGAGGAAATAAAGGAAAACCTGTTTAGTTTTTCACCATCAGTAAATGGTAAGGCAATTTGGGTGGACGCTTCCACTATAGAATTTAAACCTACAGAATGGTTGAAACCAGACCAGCTGTATGAAGTAAATTTTAGCCTGGGTAAAGTGACAAAAACACTTCCCAAATACCGGGAATTAAAATTTAACCTTAAAACGGTGAAGCCTTCATTTACTGTAAATGATTATGGCTTGCGCAGTAGCGGCACAAAAAATAAAATGACGCTCACCGGCATTTTGGAAACTGCCGATATTGAACAGGGAAAATCAGTTGAACAATTACTGGCTGCTTCTCAAAACAATAAGTCCTTAGCTATTAAATGGCAGCACAACGATGCAGCAAAAATGCATACGTATATTATTGAAGGTATTGAAAGATTGAGCAGTAGCAGTAAGGTAACTATTTCATGGAACGGCAAGCCGCTGAACATGCCCGCAAGTGGCGAAAAACTGGTTTCAGTGCCCGCTGCAGGCGAATTCCTTGTGTTAGATGTAATGGCTATGAATGAAGCCCAGCAATACGCATCGGTGCAATTTAGCGACCCCATTGCTATAGGGCAGGATCTTACGGGATTGATTTCCATCAGCAATCAATCTGATATTTCTTATACCATTAATGGCAGTGAGGTAAAGGTTTTTTCCAATGGAAAACTAGATGGTAATTACACGGTAAATATCAACAGCGGCATCAAAGATTCCTGGGGCGATATATTGGATAAAGGCTTTACCGCCAATGTGAATTTTGAGAACAAAATGCCTTCGGTTAAAATTCAGGGCAAAGGAAACATCCTACCCACGAGTGGCAGATTGGTGCTACCTTTTGAAGCCGTAAACCTCAATGCGGTAGATATCAGCATAATCAAAATTTATGAAAATAATGTACCGAGGTTTTTGCAGGATAACAATATGGATGGCTATAATTACCTGCGGAAAGTAGCCAAGCCGGTGGTGCAAAAAACACTTCGGCTGGATGATGATAAAACATTGGACCTCCACAAACGGCAGCGCTTTTCGTTGGATATAGATAAATTTTTAAAGACAGAGCAGGGTGCTATCTACAGGGTAACTATTGGTTTTAGGCCAGCGTATTCTTTATATAGTGTTGCTGATACAAGTCGGAAAAAAAGTTCCGTAGAAGATGAAGAAAATGATTCGGAATATTATGGAGATGAATCTGCCAAAGGCGTTGATGAAGATGATGCATTCTGGAACAGGTATGATACTTATTATCCTTTTGGTTATAATTGGGAAAGACGGGATGACCCCAACAGTAAATCTTATTACAACAAGGATCGTTGGGCTACCCGTAATATTTTGGCCAGTAATATCGGGCTTACTGCCAAGCGGGGAAATGATAACCGGCTGATGGTTGCAGTAAGTAATATTTTAACTACAGAACCTATGGCCGGTGTAGAGCTTGAAGTGATGGATTACCAGCAAACCCTTATCAGTAAAGGAAGTAGCGGTAGTGATGGTTTTGCGGCGATTGAAATAAAACGCAAACCCTATTTGCTGATAACAAAAAAAGGAAATGAGCGGGGGTATTTAAAACTTGATGATGGCAGTTCACTTGCTTTAAGTCGTTTTGATGTAAGCGGCGAAGAAGTTAAAAACGGTATCAAGGGATTTATTTTTGGAGAAAGAGGTGTGTGGAGGCCAGGCGATACGATGTTTATTAATTGTATCATCGAAGACAAAGAAGGCAAATTACCTGCAGACCATCCGGTGGAATTTAGTTTGTATACGCCGCAGGGTCAACTCTACAGTCACAGTGTGCAAAACAATGCGGATGATGGTTTTTATCTGTTTAAAACCAACACAGACGCAGCGTCTCCAACAGGCAACTGGCTGGCAAAAATAAAATGCGGTGGTGCTATTTTTGAAAAACGCATCAGAGTAGAAACTGTAATGCCCAACCGCCTTAAAATAAACGTAGATTTTGGTAAAGATGCATTGCTTGGTTTTGGCGGTACCGCATCGGGCAACATAAATGCTAAGTGGTTGTTTGGTGCGGTGGGCAAAAATTTAAAAGCAAAAATTGATGCATCGCTGTATGCAAAAAAAACAAACTTCTCAAAATTTGCCGGTTACTCATTTGATAACCCCACGGCTAATTACAGCACGCAACTTAAAACCATTTACGATGGCACATTGGATGCGGAAGGCAATGCAGCACTGAAGCCGAATTTTGAAACACCAGAAGCAGCACCGGGAATGCTTACTGCAAACTTATTGGTAAAAGTATTTGAACCGGGCGGCAGTTTTAGTATCGATAATATGAGTTTACCTTTTAGTCCATACGCCAGCTATGCTGGACTAAAACTTCCGGAAGGAGAGAAGCCCTTTGATTATTTATTAGCCGGAAAAACGCACACAGCACAGCTGGCAAATGTAGATGGAAGAGGTAATGTAGTAAATGGAAATACGGCGGTAGAAGTTCAGTTTTACCGCATTCAATGGCGATGGTGGTGGGATGATAATGGCGATAATCTTAGCAACTTTACACAGAATGAGTACAATAAATTACTAAAGAAAGAAACGGTACAATTATCTAACGGCAAGGGCCAATGGCAGTTTGGTACCTCGGCCAATGAGTGGGGTCGTTACCTGATTTTAGTAAAAGATTTAAAGAGTGGCCATACTACAGGATCTACCTTTTACATTGATGAACCTGGCTGGCAAAGCAGGAGTGGCAACGATGACCAGACTGCCGCTACGATGTTATCCTTTAGCAGTAACAAAGAAAAATACAATGTAGGGGAAGATGTTATTTTAAATATACCCAGCAGTAAAGATGGAAAAATACTGGTGAGTTTAGAAAACGGAACCAAAGTGATAAAAACATTTTGGCAGCCAACTACACAGGGTCAGACGATGGTAAAATTTAAGGCGGAAGCCAGTATGGCGCCCAATATTTATGCAACTGTAAGCTTGCTGCAGCCGCATGCACAAACAGTAAATGATCTTCCCATAAGATTATATGGCAGCATACCCATTTTTGTAGAAGATAAAAATACCAGGCTGCAACCCGTTTTAAATATCGCCGGTACTATAAAGCCGGAGCAAGCGGTGAGTTTTACGGTGAGTGAACAACAAGGAAAAGAAATGACTTACAGTGTTGCTATCGTAGATGAAGGTTTGCTGGATTTAACAAGATTTAAAACACCGGATCCGCATAGTGCTTTTTATGCAAGGGAAGCTTTGGGTGTAAAAAGTTTTGATTTGTTTGATTATGTGATAGGCGCCTGGAGCGGCGGACTGGAAAGGATTTTAACCATTGGCGGCGATGCAGATGGAGGTACTATAAAACAAAAAACTGCTAACCGTTTTAAAGCGGTTGTAAAATACCTGGGGCCATTTCATTTAAGCGCCGGACAAACACAAAAGCAAATATTTACCCTGCCAGCTTATATTGGTTCGGTAAGGGCCATGGTGGTAGCTGCTCACAAAGGCAGTTATGGTTTTGCCGAAAAAACAGTGGCGGTGAAAAAGCCATTGATGCTATTGGCAACAATGCCCCGAGTGCTTGGGCCGGGTGAAACCATTAAACTTCCGGTTACCATTTTTGCCATGGAGAATAGCATTGGAAATGTCAATCTCAGTTTGCAAGCCAACAGTTTGCTGGAAGTGGTGGGCAATGCCACGCAAACAATCAGCTTTACACAAACTGGTGAGCAGATGGCTTATTTCGATGTTCGTGTAAAATCGAATACTGGTATTGGTAAAGTAAAAATTCTGGCCAATAGCGGAAGTGAAAAGGCCAGCTTTGAAGTAGAGCTGGATATTCGCAATCCCAATCCGCCGGTAACCAGTGTAACTGATATTACACTGGCAGCAGGCCAGCAATGGAAAGCAATTGCATCACCATTTGGAGTTGCTGCAACTAGTACGGCTGTTATGGAAATTTCAAGTGTACCCGCCATGAATTTGCAGAAGCGACTGGCGTATTTAATTGACTATCCGCATGGCTGTATTGAGCAAACTACGTCGGCTGTTTTTCCTCAACTGGTGTTGAACCAGCTTACTGATCTTGATGATTATAAAAAAGCGCAAATAGATAAAAATGTGAAAGCAGGCATTGCAAAAATTCAAAATTTTCAACGGCCGGATGGTGGCTTTGGTTATTGGCCGGGTGCCAGCGAAAGTGACGAGTGGGCTACAAGCTATGCTGGTCACTTTTTACTGGAGGCACAAACCAATGGCTATTTTGTAAGTGACAATCTATTGCAGCAATGGAAAAATTATCAGCGTGGCAAAGCGAATAGCTGGGTAGTAAACAGCAGTAATTTTTACGGTGCAGATTTATCCCAGGCTTATCGCTTGTACACGTTGGCTTTAGCGAAAGCCCCCGAGCAAGGTGCTATGAACCGGTTAAAAGAGTTTACTTATTTATCACCTGAAGCCAAATGGAGGCTGGCAGCGGCTTACAAATTAGCAGGGCAGGATAACACTGCACTCACATTAATCAGCGGACTGCCAACAGGTTTTGCCATAAGAAATAACCCCGGCTTTACTTATGGCTCGGATTTAAGAGATGAAGCCATGGTGCTGGAAACACTTACCCTGCTTGGCAGGCGCAGCCAGGCAGCGTTGTTATTGCCCGCCATTGCCGGTAAATTATCACAGGATAATTGGTATAGCACGCAAACAACTGCCTATGCATTAATTGCCATTGCAAAGTATTGTGGTAAAAATCCATCAGGAGCAAAAATATTAGCTAAAACAATTATTGACGGAAAATCTACCGATATTAACTCTGCCAGTTACATCAGGCAAGTGCCGGTAAATGTGCAAAAGGGGAGCAGTAATATTGTTATCACCAATAATGGCAGCAATGTGTTGTATTTAAGGCTCATCACACAAGGTCAGCCCTTGAGTGGTGATAGTTTAAAAGTAGATAACAATCCGGCTGTTTTAAAAATGAATGTTAGTTATATTTCACAAGATGGGAAAACCATTGATGTTGCCAGTCTTACCCAGGGCAGTGATTTTATTGCAAAAGTTGTGCTGACGAATACCGGTAAAAGAGGTACTTATGCTCAAATGGCTTTGAGCCAGATTTTCCCAAGCGGCTGGGAAATTTTAAATGCCCGGATGATGGATGGAGAGGGTGCATTTAAATCTTCCAACTCAACCTACCAGGATATTCGGGACGATAGAATTTATACCTATTTCAATATAGCACAAAATGAAACGCTTACTTTTTATGTGCAGTTAAATGCATCTTATTTAGGTAGGTATTTTTTACCGGGTACTTTTGCAGAAGCTATGTATGACAATAGTATTGGAGCAGGTGTAAATGGCAAATGGGTGGAGGTAGTAAATCCATAAACTGTTGAAATAATAAGTTGTAAAAATATAAAAGCCCTTTGTGTTAGTTGTGATAACTAATAACAAAGGGCTTAGTTTTTTTTAATTGTAGAAGATGTTGATCGTACTTTAATCTTCAGCTATCAGTAAATACTATAGCTCAAATGTCCATTTTAAAAATGTTGCAATCTTCATCATTGCTTCCTGAAATGGGTGTGTTTGTGCAATACTTGCGGTACTCGCTTTCATAAGAGGGGGTTTAGATTAAAAAAATTGGGTACGTTGGCAATCAGAGTGATCGCTAACAATTAAATCAAACGTTGCGTTAAATACTTTTATTGTGACAAGAGAAAAATAATTTTATAATTGTTTTCTCACCCTGCTTTTTAATAGGGATAAGTAAGTTTTAGGAGCGATTGAGGCTTTAATTGGTTAGGTTAAATAAATTGCCGTAATTGTTTGGTTCCGTATATTTTTGGTTGCATTATAACAAGCTGTGTTCGCTAAAAGATAGCAGGAGAAATATACCTGTAAAAGACCTTACGAAAAAGATTTTCTGTACCAGTAAAAATTAATATTATTGCGTATGCCTATTGTGTTTAAAATTCATTTGTCAAATAAAATACCAAAGTCCTGTCTTTTACTGCTGCTTATTTCCTCGACTTTTTTTTCTCCGGTATATGCACAAAATCAAACTGAAGTATTTAATCAGAAGCGATTTAATTCGGTAGTGATAACGGAGTCTTTAATAACTACTGCAGGAATGATTGGATTACATTATTTATGGTATAAAAAGTTTCCCAAAAGCAGGTTCCATTTGTTTAACGACAATGCAGAATGGTTGCATATGGACAAGATTGGTCATGCAACATCTGCGTACAACATTAGTGCAATACAATATGATATGATGCGTTGGAGTGGCGTAAACAATACTAAGGCAACATGGGTTGGCGGCCTAACAGCACTGGGACTGCAAACCATTATTGAAATATTTGATGGATTTTCTCAAAAATGGGGTTTTTCCAAAGGGGATATGCTGGCAAATATCCTGGGAAGTTCCCTTTTTATGGGGCAACAATTTGCCTGGGGCGAACAAAGGATACGGATGAAGTTTTCTTTTCACAAAACGATTTATTCAAAATATGCACCGGCCGAACTAGGCGCCAATAAATGGCAAAGTTGGTTGAAAGATTACAATGGCCAAACCTATTGGCTATCCATCAATCCATCTACATTTATGAAAAGCAATACTGATTTTCCAAAATGGTTGAATATGTCGTTTGGATACAGTGCCGATGGTATGATTGGAGCCAGAACCAACCCTTTAACCATTCATGGAAAACCAATTCCGGAATTTAAGCGTAGCGCTAAATATTTATTTTCTGTGGATGCAGATTTTAAAAGAATCGGCAATAATCAAATGAATCCACAGCCTTTACTTTCTATCCCGAATATTTTGAAAGTGCCGGCACCTGCAATTGAATTTAAAAAAGATACGGCTGCTGTATTTCACTGGATATATTTTTAATACAAGTAGTGACTGGTTTTTTATAAACTTCTCTACATACTAAAAAGAAAGACTATAATATTTTATGCTCATTAATCCGCTCTAAATTATTACTGTTTTCTACAAACCGCTACAAACATTGAATCAGCATTTTTCTCGTATCCATACAAATATTTAGATTGCAATACCTCCATATTAAACTGAGATTTGATATAGTTCACAATAACATCATTTTCTTTTTCAAAAACCGAGCAAGTGATATAAAAAAGTATGCCGCCCCGCTTTAAATGAGGTAAAACGTTTTGAACTATTTTTTTTTGTTTATCACTATAAACGTCAATGGCAGATTCATTAAAAAAGTGAAGCTGTTCAGGTGTACGGCTCCATGTTCCGCTGCCGGTGCATGGCGCATCACAAATGATGACGTCGTAATTTTTAGCTTTTGAAACAACCAAATCATTTGTAATATCAGTTGTAAAATATTGGTACTTTTTTATACCGGCACGCTTAAATCGCTGATGAAGATTTGATAAGATGGATGGCCTGATATCAGATACGGTGAGGTCGCAATTGCCGTTCAATAAATCGTATAGCAAAATCGATTTGCCACCGCTGGCAGCACAGCAATCCCAAACTGCGGGAAAACTTGAGTCTTTTTTTTGCTTGATTACAGGCTGTGCTAAATCAGACATTAAAAAATCCAATACTTTTTGAGAGTTATAATCCTGTATAACCACTTCTTTATCGGGTAATAAAAAAGTTTCAATATTGGTGCCGGCGGCTAATTGCACACAATTGTTATCCAACAAAGAAAATGGAAGTAGCGATTGTTCAATTTTTTTCATAGTGCTTTCCTGCAACGAAGGGCGCACCCTTACAAATAATTGGGGTTGGGCAATAAACGATAAACAAAATTTTTCAAAATTTATGGAAGAATTCAATGCGTCTTTAAAAGGAAAAATGTCTGTTACCTGCATGTCTTTATACACAAGTTTCATTTTTTCAGTAATCGGCAAACTAATTAAGGTATTCCAATCTGGGTTCACTGCCTGCATCAAATCTGTAGGAGATGAGTTGTATAAAAAAAATGCAGTTATTATTTTCTCCCTTACTGAATATTTATCTAACACAGCCGAAAGTCTGAAATACATAAAACAAAGTTTACTTATTTGCTTTCTGTCGTTTGAGCCAAATTTTTTATTGGCAGCAAAAAAAGTCTTAATAAAGATGGAAAAAGGTACATCCCCCTTATATGATTCGATTATTTTTTCTGAAGTATTAATGTAGGAATGAAATCTGCTCATTTGGCTGAAAAAATAAACGGCCGGAATTTATGCCAGCCGTAAGTTAAAAACATTGTCAGTAAATTAAATTTCCAGCAGTGCTTTTACGGGATCTTTACCAAATAAAAGCAATGCAGGGTTTTCTAATAATTCTTTTACCCTCACTAAAAAACTAACTGATTCTCTTCCATCAATTACCCGATGGTCGTAGCTTAATGCCAGATACATCATCGGTTTAACCACAACCTGTCCATTAATGGCCATTGGTCGCTCCTGTATTTTATGCATGCCGAGGATGGCACTCTGTGGTATATTGATAATGGGTGTGCTCATTAAAGATCCGAATACACCGCCATTGGTAATAGTAAAAGTACCACCACTCATTTCTTCAATGGTTAATTTATTTTCTTTTGCTTTTGTGGCAAGTTCAACTACTTTCTTTTCTATTTCAGCCATACTCAGGCTTTCTGCATTTCTTATAACCGGCACTACCAAACCTTTTGGGGCGGATACTGCAATGGATATATCACAGAATTCATGATAGACAACCTGTTCACCATCAATCATAGCATTTACTGCCGGCCATTCCTGCAATGCAAAACAGCATGCTTTTGTAAAGAAGCTCATAAAGCCAAGGTTTACCCCATGCAGCTCTTTAAATTTATCTTTATTTTTTGATCTGATATCCATGATGGCACTCATATCTACTTCATTAAAAGTAGTAAGCATTGCCGTCGTGTTTTTTGCTTCTACCAGGCGCCTGCTAATTGTTTTCCGCAGTACACTCATTTTTTCCGACCGTTCGTTTCTTCCAAATGCTGCAACTCCAGGTTTCCTCCCGGGATTATTAAGGGCATCTAGTACATCCTGTTTAAAAATTTTACCATTACTACCTGTTGGGGTTACTTTTTTGGGATCCAGTTTTTTATCAGCTATTATAGCAGCGGCTACCGGCGTAGCTTTTACGGTAGATTCCGCAACTGCTTCTTTTACATTTGGTGCTGTCTGCTCCTGTGGTTTTAATGCTTCTTCAATCTTTATAGATGAGGAAGCTGGTTGCTCTGCGCTCGTATCTATGCTGCAGGCAATGTCCCCTATTTTTAAAGTATCACCCTCGGCAGCAATAATTTTAAGCAAGCCTGCTTGTTCTGCATTTATTTCAAATGTTGCTTTTTCGCTTTCCAATTCTGCAATCACCTCATCTCTGTCTACCCATTCGCCATCTTTTTTTATCCATTTTACCAGCGTTACCTCTGTTATACTTTCTCCAACGGAGGGCACTTTAATTTCTGCAACCATAAATTGTGTTTAAGAAGAGCGAATTTCGGTGAATTTGCAGAATGTAAACAGAATTTATTTTCAAGAAAATAAAAAATACTCTATATAGGGTATTGGTTATTCGAATCCTTTTCTTTATTTTTATTAAAATTATCCATTATCCCACCATTTAATAAATCACAGTATCCGATTACTAAATTTGTTTTTGTACTATTGAATAACTTATTATTTTTGAAATCTATTTTATAATTACTAAAAATCGCTTCATGAGGTCCAAAAAATTACACTTAATGCTGCTTGGCATAACAGCGGGTGCTCTCTGTAACATGGCATCTGCACAATTATTTATTGACCAGGCTACTTTTACAATACAGGCCGGCGCAACGGTTACCGTTCAGGGTGATGTTACCAGCAATACAGATATACTGGGAACTGGAAAAGTAATACTGAAAGGTACTGCCAACCAAAACGTAAATATGGGTGGTTTTACAATCCCGAATGTGGAGATTGATAATACCTCCAATGTTACTTTAACTGGGAATGCGAAAGTGGGATCAAGTTTACTTTTTACGAATGGTAAAATTTTGCTTGGTTCAAACAACCTTACATTTTCTGATGTTGCAACTGCTACAGGCGGGGGTACTAGTAAATTTGTAGAAACAAACGGAACCGGACAAGTCATTAAGTTATTAACAGCTAATGTTACAGCAGTTGAGTTACCAGTTGGAGCCGGAACCAGCTATCGCCCTGCATTTGTAACCTCAAGTGGTACCTATTCAGCAGCAAGTGTTGGAGTGAAGGTTTTGGCGGTTGTTGAACCAAATGCTCCACCAAAAATATCTGATTATCTTGCTGTTTACTGGCCAATAACAAAAACAGGGGTAACAGGAACAGTAACTGTTGCAGGGCAGTATGTTGACGCTGCTGACATTACAGGAAGTGAGGCAAATTTGAGGGGATATTTTTTTAATGGCACGGATTGGAATTCTACTGGTGAAACCCATGATGTGGCTTTAAATAGAGTTGCTGCTCCAATTGCTACTGCATCAGGTAATTTATATGGAATGGATAAATTTGTTTTAGCAAAAGCTAAGGTTTTTTTACAGGGTGCCTATAATAGTGTAACAGGTGTTATGACTGATGCCTTAAGAACACCATCCAACTTGATTCCTTTAACTGATCCTTATCGTTCCGCACCATACAATTTTACTCAGGTAGCGAATGCTGGTGCTGAAACAGCGCTTGCGTCTGTATTCACTGATCAGGTAAGTACAAATGACAATATTGTGGACTGGGTTTTTGTAGAATTAAGAAATAGCCAGGTATCGCCTGGTAATACAGTCTTGCAAACAAGAAGTGCTCTGTTGAAGAGAGATGGTAGTATTGTTGATATTGATGGTAAAAGTCCGGTGACATTTAATAATACAATTAATGGTAGTTATACCGTTGCAGTAAGACATCGCAACCATCTTGGGATAAGTGCAGATCCTGCGACAAATTTATTAGCTTTGGCTGAACAAAAATCAACTGCTGCTTTATTGGATTTAACTACGGCAACGGATGCGCAAATTTTTGGCACTTCTGCGGCTTTTGCAGTTGTAGGAGGGAAAAATTTGTTATGGTCCGGTAATGCAAATTTTAATACAAACCTGAGATGGAATCCACCATCCTCTGATAAAGACTTTATTTTAGCTAGTCCATTAATTTTAAATGGTGTTGCCAGCTCGGTGCCAAATAACGTATATAACGTTGGTGACGTTAATATGGATAGAAGAGTTAGGTGGAATCCTCCATCCTCTGACAAAGATTATATTCTGTCAACTTCATTAAGTGGTGTTGCATCAACTGTGAGAACACAAGCATTACCAAACTAATAAAACACTCGTTTTAATATAATTTTAGAAAAATAAAAAAGGAAAAAATGAAAAAAGTATTATATATATTAATTGCGGGGATTTTTGCTTCAAGTGCTATTATTGCACAAACTTCTGTGCAGGCTTCCATTAAGCCGTTGGCAGGTATAGACAGCAATGTTGTTGTTATCTCATTAAACCCTACTGCAACGGTTACTACCAGGGTATCGGGCATTAGTTTAACACTTGGAATTCCTGTTCTGCAGGCAGGTGCAGTTCAACCAGTTCTCACAATTATTAATACCGCCAATACAAGTATTTCATATCCAGATGCACAATTTGTTGGGATTCAAACAATAGGCGGTGTTGACCATTATGTGTACGATTTTCAGGGGAGTGGTAGCGTTACCAGTCCAGCAGATGACCGTACTTATACGACTGGAACAGACAATGAAATTGTTAGGGTTAGGCTTGTTGGAGGTCCATCGAAAACAGCTAATATCAAATTATTAAGTTTCCCTGATTTTGGAACAAGCGGTAATTCTCTTTTTGGTTTAAGTTTTAATGGAACGGATGTTGCCAATCCAACAGATCCGTTTTATTCTATACCTTCAGTCTCGTTAGCTGCCAACAGCGCTTCCTCAGTTTCAATTGTTACAACAACAGGTTTGGTTCCACTTCCTGTTAAATTTCAAGATTTTAATGTTATTAGAAATAAAAATAAAGCTTTACTTAATTGGTCTGTAGCAGAAGAAGGTAGCAATACCGATAGATATGAAGTTTTAAGAAGTACGAATGGAATTGATTTTACTTCGATTGCAACTATAAAGGCATATAATAATGGTAGGTCTTCTAACATTTATAACTTTACGCAGGAAAATTTGTCAGCCATCATAACTAAGGGTGTAATTTACTTTCGAATTAAACAAATTGACAGAGACGGTAAGTTTGTTTACACGGATATTAAAAATTTGCGTCTGAGTACAAAACAAATTTTAGTTGCTGTTTATCCAAATCCAATTAAACAAAATACTACTTTGACTTTCGATTTAGTAGAAAATTCCAGGGTAATTTACTCGATAACAGACGCGGCGGGTAAAATGATTGAAACTAACCAGGTTCAAGGATTTAAAGGTTCAAATATTAAAACTTTAAACCTAGGAAAATATGCAGCCGGTACTTATACATTAAAAGTGCAGGCAGGGGATGATATTACAACATTACCTATCGTTAAGGGTACGAATTAATGGCTTGAGATATTAAATTATAGAAAACAGCCCCTCCATCGAGGGGCTGTTTTTTTGCTTTCCTCAACCCCGGTGCAGGTTCCAGATTGTTGAAATTTTTTTGCCCACCACCCTTTGGTAGCACCTAAATAGATGCTGTGTGTGGCGGGACTATATTAGAGGTCTCAGATATTAAGTGATACTTTGTTGTTGGTGTGTGATGAAAACTTTTTTTTAGGGTTTGTTAAAGGCTAGAAATGAGAACGATTTGCACTAAAGTACAAATTTGCAAAAGGCAGCAGGAAAGTGGTTATTAACTGAAGTAGTAAGTAAAATGTCGTTTATTTTTCTGTCCATTACTGCAATACAGGTTAATACAATACATAAGCAACAGTACTTACAAAACTGACAAACTTTTGTAAGCACACTAAAAATTAAAATATTTTTTATTTTTAAATCAGCTTTTTACAACAGTTTTTTTACTGGTAATGTGAAACTAAACAACGAATAATGGATAACTTACTTGAAAAGACTATCCTGATTTTAGTAATGATCAACTGCAGATTATTCCATTTTCCTGTAACATTTATTAAAAAAAATTCAATAAGGTATTTAACGTGTAACCTGTAAGTTAAATCCTGTGTTGGCAGTAAAGTTTGCCCCTGCACTTATTGAAATGCTTCTGCAGGTTCCGTTTACATTTAATACAGCGGTACCTGAATTGATTATAACATCTGTATTTGCATCAGGTACCCGATTGCAACTCCAGTTTGCAGAATTATTCCACAAATTATTTACCGTGCCTTTCCAGTAATTAACAAATTTTAAGGTTGTAACCGTACTGAAATTACCACTAACATTGCAGCGGTACTGGTAACCATAATAGGAAGAAGGGGTATTGATAATTTTCAATGTAACCGTAGTGGCATCATTGTAGATTGCATTGTTTGTAATATTAACGAACCCGGCGCCGGTATTAACCTGCCATTGATAAGCAGCACCTGTAATATTGGAAGTAAGTGAAATGGTAGTTCCCGGGCAAGGGTCAGTATTGGAAACAACGCCTCCACCTAATACATACAAATCAGTTTCTGTATTATCGCCATTATTGGCACCAAAAATTAATTTGCCACTATTGTTAAAAAATGATAATTCGGGGTCTGAATTGCCGGCCCCCGGGTTTATATCAGCAACCAACGACGTACCGGCCAAAGTGCCATCGCTTTGCCATAATTCATTTCCCTTAACACCATCATCGGCAGAAAAATAAAATATAGTAGGGGTAAAAGTCCAGGTAGGTCCTGTAATCCCGTCTGCAGTGCCAGGGTTAATATCCTTAACTATTTTGGTATTCGCTAAAGTTCCGTCAGAAATCCAGAGTTCTGAGCCTTCAGCATCTGTTGTGGCATTAAAAAAGAATTTGTTGCCCTGAAAAAGAGAAGTGGACAATGTATTTGTATTAACATCAAAAACATAATCTGGTATAATAAAAGGAGGACGGGCATTTGATGATGTAAATGCTTTAAACAATTTGGTGCCCCCGGGAGTACCATCCGATTGCCATAGTTCAGAACTTGTACTACCATCAGAAACCGGGAAAAGAAATTTTGTGGGGTAGTTAGCAGCTTCTGAAAGGATAATAAAAGAGAAAGAAAAGCCTGTACCAGGAACTATGTCTTTTATTAAAACGGTATTTGCTGATGTTCCATCTGTACTCCATAGCTCCCCATTACTAACACCATCTGTTGCCCTGAAAAAAGCATGATTATTAAACAAATGAAAGTCCTGGAAAATAGAAAATGTATATCCAGGAAATAATTCAAACGAAGTAGAACTTGAAGTTCCGGTATAAATATCTTTTAAAAGGGTAGTCCCCGCTGCACTGCCATCGGTTTTCCATATTTCTTCGCCATGAGTGGCATCGGTTGCTGCAAATAAAACGGTATTGTTTAGAAGGAAAAACGATCTTGGTTTAGAAGAATCAGCGCCTGCATTGATGTCCTTCAGTAATACGGTTCCTCCACTGGTGCCATCCGATTTCCACAATTCAATGCCTGAAGAAGCAGTTTTTGCCGCAAAAAGCAGATAGGTACCTGTAGAAAAAAGGTTGTACTCATCAGCAGCATTGCTACCGTTTGTACCGGGTACAATATCTTTTAACAATGTTGTTCCTCCAGCAGTTCCGTCTGTTCTCCATATCTCACGACCTTCCGCAGGACGGTAGGCGCTAAAATATACAAAACCGGAGAGCACCGCTGTTTCAATACCAGGATCTGAACCGGCTGCACCTGTATTGATATCTTTTAATAAAACCGTTCCTAAAGCGGTTCCATCAGTAATAAATAATTCATTACCTGAAGTTGTTGACCAGCCGCTAAAAATAATTTTACCATTGAGCAGACCAATGGCATCGTAATAAAAAATAGTAGTAGATAATTGTTTTGTGCCTGCCAAAGTTCCATCTGACACCCATAAAGAGCTATCGATAGTGGAATACAAGAGTGTTTTAGCAGCACTTAGGGAATATATCAAATTCAGGCTTTTGTTGGAATTGATTTGTGTAACCTGTGCTTCTGCACTAATAAACGATGACAATAAAATTGTCATAATCAATAATGTTTTCATAATTGATTTTTTTTAGTGATTAGTTTTAAAAATTAATAAACTACAATCGTGGAGATTTATTCAAAATGATATTTGGACCAGAAGTGTGGCTGTAAAGTTTTCCGGTTATAAATGTAGCGAATGGTCTTCAATATTTATAGGAAATGCGGGGAAAGTTAAAATATAATTTTGTTGGCAGGTTAATTTCATAGCTAAATTCCAGCTGATTTAACAACTCAAAAAAGCTAAAGTGTTTAAAGTTTTATTGGAAATCACGATGGAATAATTTAATGTACTATTTTATAAACCTTCCCCGGTAAACATGCAACCACACCCTGCATTTCCAACATAAGTAAGGCTGCGGCCACAGCACTGCTGCTTAGGCCACTCTTAAAATACAGTTCATCAATTTGTACCTGTTCCTGCTGTTGCAAAATATCCACCATTACTTTTTCATCTGCGGTTAATTCTATAAAAAGCTGCCGTTGTTTATTTATGTTGGCTTTTGCTATTGGTTTCCAGTTCATCATTTCCAGTAAATCATCAGCATTGTTTATAAGTGATGCTTTATTACTTTTAATAAGATAATTACAGCCTTCACTTTTACTGTCCGTTGTTCTGCCGGGGATGGCAAATACATCTTTATTATACCCATTACCCAATTCTGCAGTAATTAGCGAGCCACCTTTTTTACTACTTTCAATTACGATAATTGCATCGCACATACCTGCTACAATACGATTGCGTTTTGGGAAATTCTGTTTATCCGGATTCGTTTGGCTAATGAACTCAGTAAGTAGCCCACCTTGCATGGTCATTTGTTTTGCCAACGATTTGTTTTGTACGGGGTAAATTCTGTCAAGCCCATGTGCCAGTACAGCAACCGTTGGCAAACTATTTTTTAAAGCAGCTTTGTGTGCAATAGTGTCAATACCAAACGCCAGTCCACTTACTATTAAAATATTTTCATTGGCACAATCTTCAATTAGTTTTTCACAAACAGCCTTACCATAATCTGAACAATTTCGGGTGCCTACTATGGAAATGATTTTGGAAGAATTTAAGTTGGCATTACCCCGGTAGTATAATAAAGTTGGACTGTCATAACAATTTAATAGCCGCTGTGGATATAGCGGATCATTAATAAAAAGGGCGGTAATTTTATACTGTTCAATAAATTTAATTTCATTTTCACTGCTCGTAAAATCTGTAAACGCTTTGATACTTCCTGCCCTTACAATGCCAATGCCATCCATGTGTTCGAGGTCTTTTTTCTTTGCTTTAAAAACAGACTGGGCATCTCCAAAAGTATTAACCAGGGATTTTGCATGAACATCTCCAATATTAGGGATAAGCGTGAGGGCTATCTGATAAAGCAGGTCGTTTTGCATTAGCTTAGATTGTATTTATATATTATTATAAAACAAGTTAAACCATTGCAATAAAATTTGTCGCCAAATGATGTTTTTTTTCAGGTATTTTTTCTTGTATTTAAATGGTGAATTACATTTAGGAGCTTGCAAACTTTATTTTTGAAATACTTAAAGCAAGTTGACCTAATTGCTCAAAACACTTAACTCAGTTCTCCTGTTTTGCGCCCTTCCTTCTTCTGAGTTATTATCTGCAATTGGTTTAGCAGCGCCCATACCTTTAAACAGAATTCTCTCTTTTGCAATTTGTTTACTGGCCAGTAAATAATTAGTTACTGCAAGCGCCCTTCCGTTGGAAAGCAACAGATTGTCCTGGGGCTTGCCGATATTATCTGTATACCCGCTGATTAATATTTTTAATTGAGGGTTATCCTGCATCAGCTGTATTATCTTATTCAGTTCAACCTGCGATGCTGCTTTAAGCTCGGTCATTTTACTATCAAAGAAAATATTGTTTAAAATAATATTGGCTCCCTGCACTATTGGTTGCAAAGGAATATCTGCCTTAAACATGGTATCAGGTAAATTGCTGCTTAAATCGTAATGTGCTGAAAAAAACAGATAACCTTTTCTGTTTACATTAAATGCATAGTTTTTGCCAAGGGGCAAAGTTGTTAAATAATTACCCTCCTCATCTGTTTGTACTTTACTGATAACCTGCCGTGTGTTTATGTCTGTTAGTTCTACAGAAGATGGCAGCCCTGCTTTTGTTTTTTCATCAAACACCTGCCCTTTTACCCAAAAAGTTTTTGGCGGACGAATATCTTCTCTTAATTGAAAACTATATAAATCCAACGCTCCCCTGCTGCCGTTTGCATCGCTTGCATAGTAAGCAGTTTTGCCATCGGCAGCAACAATCAAAGAACCCTCATCATTAATGGTATTTACGGGATAACCAAGGTTTACAGGTTCACCCCAGGTGCTGTCGGGTTGTTTTTTTGAAAAAAACAAATCGGTTTGCCCGTAACCGGGATGGCCATTACTGTTAAAGAAAAGTGTTTGGTTATCTGCATACATAAATGCACAACTTTCATCAGCAGTGGTATTTACATCCGGACCAAGATTGATTGGCTTGCCCCACTTGCCATTGTCAGTTTTGTGCGATACCCAAATATCCCTGCCACCATAGCCGTCAGGACGGTCACTGCTAAAATACAAATCCCTTTTATCTGGCGATAGGGAAGGAGACGATTCCCAATAGTCTGTATTAACAACCGGCCCTAAATTTTGGGCCTCCGACCATCCAATTTTTGTTTTATAAGAAATATACAAATCACAACTTCCAACTCCTTCCGGATAATTGCATCCGGTGAAAATTATCCATTCTCCATCCTGTGAAATATTTTGAGCCCCTTCATTAAAGTTGGTATTTACTTTGCCTGAAAGTGGGATCGCTTTACTCCATGTTCCATCTTTTAATTCGCACTCATAAAAATCTTCATCTCTTTCTACACGCCTTGTAAAAATTAATTTCTTTCCATCAATAGTAAGTGCAGGGTAGTATTCGGGGTAAATAGAATTTACACTATCACCCAGGTTTTGCGGTGCAAATACATAATTTTTAGAAGGATGTTGTTTTTCATATTCCAGTGCAAATTCGTACACGCCCTTTCTGTAATTAGCGGCTTTCAGGCTTCTTTCATTAAGCGTTTTATTTTTTAAAAAAATATTTACAGCATCCAATGAACGTTGAAACTGCCCAATACCAGCCAATGAAATTGAGTAAGGTAGATAATAATCAGCAGCATAAACGGAATCTAATTGAAGGCCTTTTTCAAAATCTGCTACAGAGGAATCATATTTTTTCATGTTAGCATAAATGCCCGCCCGGGTAAGCCATGCATCCACAAATTTGGGATCTATTTCCAGGGCTCGTGCAATTTTTTCCATAGCTGCAGGATATTGTTCATTCTGTGCATCTTCATAAGCCTTGCCATATACTTCCGCCGCCTTTTTATTTACTTTTTCGGGATTGTACCATTGGGCTTCGGCAATTAGCAATGAGCAATTAGCAAAAAGTAATAGCAAAATTTTTCTGCTGCAACCAACATAGTTTTTTTTCATAGATGCAATTGAATTATGAAGGTAAAAACAAAAACGAGAATTAAATGTGAAAGCTTCATTCCTGAAAACAGAAAAATGTTGATTATCAATTAAGTTTGGATGCCTGTCCGTTTTTTGTCCGGTGCCTGTCAGGGTTTTGTCGCTTGTATTTTTAGCAAAGTATATGTGCGCTATTTAATTTTAAGCAGGTTTGGTTAACACTGTTTTCTAAAACATAGCAGCTCTTTATTTGCAATCGAAAGCCACTGTTTAAAGGCAATTTTTTGCATAATACTTAAAATTTCTTTTCGAAAAAACCCTTTGTAAACATAACCAGCTATTTTAAAATAAAAAATTAAAGCTATTGAACAATATGAAATCAGCAGCGATAAACCAGGCAGGGAGAACGACTCAATATGAACCGGACGACATCATTCGGATTCAGGCTCACAGTAGTTATTGTAAAAGTCATTTTTCAAATGAGATAGGACCCCTTGTTGTATCAAAAGTACTTCACCTTGTGCAGGCAAATTTGCCTGCAGATATGTTTGTAAGGGTACACCGCAGTCACTTTGTAAACAGGTTATTTATAAAAAGTGTTTCCGGTACACATACCAAAACCGTTGAATTGAGTAATGGAGAATACATCCCTGTTAGCCGGCGAAAGCAGGCTGCGTTTAATTAAGCATAACAAAAAACTTTACTAAGCCTCCGATTCCCTCATTAAATTAAAGAAATACATTTTAAACACTTTTTATGAAAAATTTTTTAGTCATCGGACTTTTTACTCTGCTTAATCAATTTATGTCACCAATGTTATACGGGCAGGCAATAATATTAACTGATACCCTTACAGCACCTTCGGGAGTTTGGACTGCAAAGCCAGGCACAAAAAGCTTTTTTGCCAGGATGTGGGGAGGCGGAGCTGGTGGAAACCAGGGTTGGGCGGATGGTACGAATGGATACAACGGCACCGGCGGGGGAGGGGGCGGTAGCTATTCCAAAACTTATCGCATTGATATTGCATCCTCCGGTAAGAATTTTAACTATGTTGTTGGAAGAGGCGGTGGTATAAATGGAAACGCAGGAGACAGCTGGATTTTTACAAATCAATTTATTGCGTTTGGAGGTTTTGTAAGTGGACAAGGCAGAAAGAAGCAGGGTAGAAACTCATACATTGACAGTTCCTATTATGGCGGACTTGGAGGACAAAGTTTTAGGTTTTTTACAGGGGACAGATGGCAGGGTGGCGGTGGTGGGTCGGGGTACATAAACGGTGATGGAAATTCAGGTCAAGACGCAAGCAATGATGTGTTTAGCAAAGGTCATGGTGCAGGGGGCGATGGTACTGCTAAAGGCGGCAAAACAAACGAGTATGTTCCAAACACTCCAGGGGGTGGTGGCTCTGGTGATCAAAATGGAGCAAGAGGAGAAATCCGGGTTGTTTGCACCTGCGATTATGACCCGGGAACAATTGGCAATGCACATACTGTACCTTATCCTGCTGAGAAGCCACTTGGTACAGACATTATTTCGAATGAAGCCTACCCTTCCCTTTATAGTATATATGCTTATACTTACTCATGGGAAAAGAGTACAGATAATATCAATTGGTTACCAATTTCAGGAACAAATTCAACTACCTACATTATCCCTGAATTACAACAGAGTACCTATTTTAGAAGAGTAATTACCAATGGCTGCAATCCTGATCCTGCTAAAAACAGATCAAATGTTGTTTTGATAAAAGTATTCGGGGCAACTAACGGTAAAAATGGGGTAATTAAAGGCAAGGTGACAAGCATTGATGGTCAATCAGGTGTGGGAGGAGTTTTTATTACCGCTCAAAAAACAATTTCATTAAGAGGAAGCCTACAATCCTATAAAGATACCACAACAACAAAATCAGATGGCAGTTATACAATCCGAAACATATTTTATGGCGACCAGGATGCCCCAAACAACGACCCTCCAGAAGTCCAGTTTAACGTTACTGCATCTTTAAATGAGCATAAAATAAACGGTCCAAGAACTGTAACACTTTCCTACAACACAAATTCTGCTGGTGTCTATGATGGTGGTATTAACTTTGTTGATAGTACAGTTTACTCAGTTACCGGCAAGGTAAATCAAACATGTGAATCTTGTTTTGAGCCTTACAAGGGCCCATTTGGTGTGGGTAATATAAAAATTGATGCAGTTGGAAATAGTACCCCGGTTTTTCCGGTTTATACAAATACAAGGAACAAAGATAGCCTGGGTGTATTTGGAATTTCAATTGCTAACCCCGGAACATATAAGTTTACACCCAGTTTTCTAAACCATAAATTTGATTCCGCCAGCCGAACTGTTTCTGTTATAACTAACCGATCTGGTATAACTTTTTCTGATACGAGTACACGGGTTATCTCAGGAAAGCTTACGGATGTCGGCGGCAGACCTATTGGTTCTGTAAGACTACTTTTTGAAGGAATCTACCAGTTAAAAGATTCTTCGTTAAATATTGATACGCTTATTACAACTTTTAAGGCCAGATCCCTGTTTCTGCCAGGTGATAGTGCTTATTCCATCCGGCTTCCAGCCGGTAGCTACAGGGTAACTGTTGATACATTTTCATCGGCATTCTCATCAATCGATGACCGGTACATCAGCGATAGTTCGGTAAAGGATTTCTTCAAAAATTTGGCAGTTGAACCCCTCATTGATATCAGCAGTACTAACGCTGTAAGAAACCTGGTATACCATCGGTCCCCAGTGGTAAAAATTTTCAGGCTAAGGGATACTGCATGCAATTCAAATCCCGCCAAAAACCCAGGCCTTGTATTTAGAACAAATGTGCGCAAGCGCTTTGAGGGATATGTGTACGAAGGGCCGGAAAGCATTGGTGATAAAGTTCAGATTTATGATGCAGGCAACGGTGGGGATACCCTCGCCAATTACCTGAGGTTTTATACCGATGTAACCAAGCGTGGAGCCATCGAATTGCCCGACACGCTGTTTTTCAGACTTAAAAATACACTCCAGCCAACAACGGCGATGATTGATTCTTTTCTGATTCCTGGAGCGCCAAATTTTACACCCAACTTTAGAAAAACATTCAAAGTATATTATTGGGATCGCTACGGCAGAAAGGGAGCATATTCCTTAGATCCGTTTGCCCGTATACCAGACTCAACTACTGTTGTGGGTGTTTTTAACCCTACCAATACTTTTACTACTGTTTCTCCCGAAATACCGTTTTTAATTTTACATCAGCCACCCGGCGATAAAAGTTATAGTTTTTGGGCTAAAGACTCCAGTATTCAGACATCTACCACCATAAGGGCGGCAAGCGAAAATGGTGTTGATGGCTTTGTTAACGTGTCGCTGGGGCCAAAGTGGAGTTTAGATGTTGCTCCTATTTTTGGTGCAGGTGTAGGCGTTGAAATCGCAACGATAGCTACATTCAACTTTACACATCAAAACCTTGTTGTTGCGGATACGTTGGATGAACTGGTAACAACAACAACTATCAAAAATAGATTCCAGACAAACCCAAGTAATATTTTTACTGATGGAATAAGTGGTGACGTGTACTTTGGCAATGCCATGAACTATATATTAGGCAAAAGCATTACTGTAGACTTTGTACCCAATCTTCCAGCAAACGGCTGTGAAATAGATTCAGCCTCCAGACTATTTATGGCTCCAGATAGTGTTAAAACTGAATTTGTTTACACAGAAAACAATCTTGAGAAAGTAGTAATCCCAACACAGCAACGGCTTGCGGATGAAGCAACTACTGATAGTGCAAGGTTATACCACAAAACCCAGGTAGATGTATGGCGACAGGTGATAGATAATAATAAATTAAATAAAAAGAACGCAAAATTCATTCGCAACCGTTCCTTTTCGGCAGGTCCCGGCGTTGATTATTCGGAAGAAAACAGCAAGTCAATTTCCAGAACCATTAATTGGGAAACAAGAGTATCAAGGAATTTTGCGGCAGAGTTAGGCTTATACGTTGGCGGCTTGGGGGCGTCGGCTGGTGTTAATATCACCTTGCAGCAAACAACGGGCGGAAGCAAATCAACCTCTTCAAGCAGCACAAACGAAATTGGCTATCACTTGGAAGACGAGGATCAGGATGGTAACGGAGACTATTATTCAGTAAATATTAAAAAAGACTCCGTATATGGTACACCGGTATTCGATCTATATGCCGGTACCAGTAGTTGCCCTCCGGAGCAAGGTGCTCAAAACAGGGACCAGCCTCAAATATTATCGGGGGATATGAAGTTTGAAAATCTGGTTACAGATTCTGTTAAATTCTTCGACATTATTTTAACCAATAAAAGTGAAAGCGGAGAAGCCAGAAATTATGCTTTAACCGTAGATCAGGCAACTAGTAGTGGGTTAAAAATTTCTGCATCGGGCTCAGATAATCTCGTATCAATTCCCCTCCAGTATTTCAACATGGCATATGGAGCTCCCCAAACACTTCGAATTAAAGTTGAAAAATTCGATAAAAATGATAAAATACTGTCTTACCCCAAAGTTGAATTTTATTTGGCGGACATGTGTGCCAATGGACCGGCTATTCCCAATACATATTCAACGGCCAAAATTACTTTCAACTATGCAAGCCCCTGCGGAGCCATTAATTTGACTTCCCCGGCCGACGGTTTTGTAATAAATACCGCCAATCCAATCCAATTGCCTGTTACTATGGGTGGATATACACTCAATAATATTGATAGCATAACGCTACAATATCAAAAGAGGGTACCAAGTGCGCCAAGGGCGCCGGTAATGCCTTGGAAAAACGGCTTTACTGTAAAGAGAAATGCTATAACAGACCCAACCAGCTTTACCAATTTATGGAATATAACTGCCTTGCCCGATAGTATTTATAACTTACGCCTTAGAATGGTTTGCGCCAATGGAGATTTGATTTATTCAGATGCTGTAGCGGGGGTGGTTGATAGAAAAGCTCCTTTATTGGTAGGGGAGCCGCAACCTATAACAGGATTGTATATTCCCGGTAGCAGTGACATATCCTTCAGGTATAATGAACCCATAGATAATACTAACCTAAACAATGGAACGGTTGAGTTATTAAGGCGGTCAAATAGTAGCATTGTGCCTGTTACAGTTATTGCTATCAACGAAACGCTGCTAATTACCCCGGCAATAGACCTTGGGTTACAGAAAGACAGTTTCAGGGTAATAGTGAGGAATGTCGCTGACCGATATGGCAACATCAAAGCAAAACCAGATACTTCTTTCTTTACCCTTGGGAAGGCACAGCTTCCCCCCTATACCGGAACTAACATAACAACCGTTTTTGCCACACCAACATCTATAGCCAGCAACAGTACCGGAAAATTAGCATTACATTTCCGGCTTAGCGAAAAAGCCCGTCAGATAACCAGGGTATACTTCAATCTCTCTGGCACAGCAGTTTTAAACACAGACTACAGTATCTCCTATGATACCGTAAAACGTAAAAGATGCTTAAATGCTAATTGCAGCAGTTTCGAAAGTTTACCGGTTTATAATCAGTTCTCGGGATATCCTGGTTTCGTAAACATAGACTCTAACAATACAGAAGCTATTATTTACATCTCTCCAATAGAAAACTTTGATAATTTTCAGGATAAAACTATCAGCATAAATCTGGTGCAAGGTGCCGATTATAAACTAGAAGATTCTTTGGTAGCAACAGCAACTATACTTAAATCAGTAGCTCCCTGCCCGCCAGCCTACATTCTGTATGTAAATGAAAAAGCAACGGGCAACAACTCAGGCGTTAACTGGGTAAATGCCATGAGAAGTCTTAAAGAAGCTCTTAACAGCGCCTGCCCGGCCGTTACCCAAATTTGGGTGGCCAAAGGCACTTATAAACCTACTACAAACAACAGCCGGGATTCTTCCTTTGTGATGAAAAACAACCTGGCAATTTATGGCGGTTTTGCGGGTACGGAAACGGCAATGAGCCAGCGTAACATTCGTATCAACCCAACTATTTTAAGCGGTGATATCGGCATAGCCAATAGCAATGCAGACAACAGTTTTAATGTTGTACGAAACATATCTAATGGCCTAAATACCACTGCCATACTCGATGGCTTTGTGATAACAGGCGGCAACGGTAATGGAGGTGGATTTGGTAGCTACGGTGCTGGTATAATTAATGTTAACAGTACAGCTTCTTTTTATAACTGCTCCATAGTTGCAAACAATGCGGCCTATTATGGTGGCGGAATGTATAATAATGGTACGTCGCCACTTGTAGTAAACAGCGTGTTTGCCGGTAATACTGCACTCTACGGCGGAGGTTTGTACAACGAAAGCGCTGCCACCAAACTTATTAACTGTAGCTTTTCCGGCAACCTGGCGTTTGCAGAAGGAGGCGCCATCTCTACCTATGGTGCGGTAGTACCCGAAATCACCAACAGCATTTTATGGGGTAACAGTTCGGGTATACGCAACGCTGGTGGTTCTACACCGACAGTTACTTACAGTATTGTGCAGGGTGGCTACGCAGGTACCGGTAACCTAAATATTGATCCGCTGTTTATTCTGCAACCTGCACCTGCATTAACTAATACCGGCGACCTGAGGTTACAGGGCTGCTCACCTGCGGTAAATATCGGGAGCAATGGAGCCTTACCAGTAGGTATTACCACAGATCTGGCATCTTTGCCCCGTGTGGTAAATACTACTATTGATATGGGGGCTTATGAAAGGCAGTCTCCGGCAACATCCGTTATTATTTATGTTGATATTGCAGCTACCGGCAATAACAGTGGGGAAAGCTGGGCCAATGCCTATAATAACTTGAGCAGTGCCATTGCAGAATTAAACTTTTGCAGCCCTGGCACAACCATCAAAATTGCAACAGGTACCTATACAGCTCCGCTTAACACAACCTATAATTTTGATAAACTTGGTGCAAGTATACTTGGCGGTTTTCCTGCCGGTGGCGGTACCCGAAACCCCGTTGCAAACCCGGTAATTGTACGAGGTAATGTACAGGTACTTAAATCGGTGGGCATGGATGGAATAAGGGTACTGAAGCAGTAATCTTTTTAGGCTATTTGTTTGACTGCAGCTGTATAGGTGGAATTCAACAATGTGTTTTAGTGCTATGTAACATTATTTACCTGAATTATAACTAAAAAAAAGTACAATATTTTTTAGTTATAATTCAGGGATTAAGGTAAAAATAACAATAGAAATTAAGGTGAAAAAATACAGTTACATTATCGCCGTTCTGCTGGTTGCATTACTGTTAATTGCGCTGGTGTATATGTTTTATGAAAATCGGATAAAAACAATGCAATAAAACTATCATCGAAAATTTTTTTACAAACAGGTATATTTTTTTACACAGCATTCAAATATTTTTAAATATTTGGATGCTGCATCTTAACATCTTGAAACAAAGCGCCCGGACTAAATACCGGCAATGAATTCTTCCAGATTAGCCTCTGCACCTACATTAAAACGCTTGCGTAAACGTTGCTTTGTTTTATGAACACTGTCAACAGAAATACCCAACATGGATGCCATTTGCCGGGTTGTTAATTGCAGGCGGGTGAGTGCTGCCATGCGCTGTTCTGCAACCGTAATATCTGCTGCTGTATTTTTAAGCCGTTGAAAAAATAGCGGAAATGTTTTTTCAAATAGAGATTTGAATTTATCCCAGTCATCTTCGGTTAAAATAGTTTGTTGGCTCAGTTCCGAAATGAGTTGTTGCTCTTCTCTTGAGACGGCCTTATTGTTCAATTGTTGCTCCAGCTTATAAACAAGATTTGTTTTCTCAATGATATTTTCAGTAAACATTTTCAACTGCACTTTAGCAGATTCCATCTCCTGCTGAATCCTTAAATTTTCTTCTTGTATCCTTAAATTTTCCTGCTGAGCCAGTTCTTGCTGATGCTTTACTTTAAGCCGTTGCCGATTGATAAGCAGTAATGCAATTACAGCTAAGAATAAGATAATTGTGATAATAATATTTCGCTGCTGCATTTGTTCCTGCTTTTCCCGCTGCAGCCTCCGGATATTGTAGCTGTTGGCTTCCTCATTCAGCCGCAACTTTGAGATGCTGATGCTGCTTTGGTAAATCATTCTTTCTATGGAGTCGTGCAGTTTGTTGTACTTGCCGGCGTAATAATAGGCGCTGTCATCGTTGCCCAGGCTTTTAAAAATTTGTGAAGCGGTGTTGTAAACATTTTGCAGGTAATTGGCAGATGGCCATTTTTGCAACAACTCAAAAGATTCCCTTACCTGGTTGAGAGCTATTGCTCTATTACCCAATGCCAGGTTGGTTTTCGCTGCCCATTGCAGGGAATTAGCAGCATTGTCGTAAATTTTTTTTTCTTTACTGATACTGTAATCCATCTCAAACAACGGCAATGCGGCAGAATAGTTTCCCTGTGCAAAATTTATCTGCGCCATATTGCCTGAAATAATTCCTTTCCAGGGCAGATTATTGATTTTCTTCTCAACCTCCAATGCTTTATTGTAATAGAAAAAGGCAGAGTCGTACCGTTCCATTCTGTGATAAGCGAGTGCGATCGTATTACAACAGGTCATTGTATAGGTATCCTTATGTTCACTGTTAGATGCATTTAAAATACTGATGGCTTTTTGTGAATACTTAATGCTTTTTTCATACTCCCTTACCCGCCACAGCATTTCACCCAGTATAACATAATGGGCAAACGGGGCCACAAGGTTGATTTTATCATACAAATCTGCGCTGTTCATCATGTACATTCCTGCAAGTTCCGTTTCGTCTAAAACATACATATAATTACCATACATGCCACTTACCATTGCAGCAAGATAATCGTCATTGGTTTCATAAGCCAATAGCATTGCTTTTGAAAGCAACTTTTTTATTTGCGCCCTTAATTTTTCATTTTTAACTGGAGCAAAGGAAGGGGTGGCATGATTGAATTCCAATAACCAACTTGAGCGTAAGCAGTTATAACGAGCTAAAAAATAATTGCCTTTTGCTTCTGGTTGTTTACTAAGTTGTGTTAAAAAATTAAATGCCGTGGCACTGTCAATACCCGTTGTAAGATTTAATTTGTAAAAAGCTTCATTTTTTTTATCGCCGGGGTCGGCAAGTTTTTTTGCCCATTCATTGGCGTTTAAAGCCACATTCTGGCTAATACATTGCTGTATTGCGGCAAAGCAATAAAACGAGATCAAGAATGTCTTTAATTTCACCGGAATAAGGTTCTGTTTCAAACCGTAAAATAAAGGATTTCAACTAAAAAAAATTTTATTATGTAGGTTGGGGTGAATTTAAATTTTACTGCATGTGTTGGTAAGTTTGTTTTAGATAGTACACTTAAACGCTATTTACTAAGAATTCTACAGCTCTTACCAATCAGGGTACATTAATATACTTATGTATCTGCAACGATAACTGCCATTGCGGATGTTGCTTGATGTATTCAATGATTAGCGGCGTTACAATAGATGCTTTATCCCATTCCGGTTGCAGGTATAACTTGCAGCGGGGAGAAACCTGTGCAGCATATTCCTCTGCCCATTTAAAATCGGATTGATTAAAGATTACCACTTTTAATTCATTGGCAAATGGCACTACTTTGGGCAGGGGAGCTTTAAATTTTTTAGGAGAAAGGCAGATCCAATCCCAGCTGCCGCTTAATGGATGGGCGCCGGACGTTTCTATATTTGTTTCAAATCCTTTTGTCTGCAAGGCATTGGTTAATTCAGTAAGATCATGCATCAATGGCTCGCCTCCTGTTATTACAATAAGGGTTTTGGTAGAGGTTGTATTGTGTGTTGGCGTATTATGAATAATTGTATCCACAATTTCTGCTACGGTTTTTTTTGGATGCGCATTGGCATCCCAACTGTCTTTTACATCGCACCATACACAACCTACATCACACCCACCAAGCCGCACAAAGTAGGCGGCACGACCTTGGTGAAAACCTTCTCCCTGGATGGTATAAAAATGTTCCATTACCGGAAGTGATTGTATAGAAAGACTGATCGGTTGATTCATGCTGAATTTTGCTGTTGAATTTGCAAAGGAAACGAATTCATGGGTTGTGTGAGGAGAAATTTTGATTGGGAAAGGAATTCAACGCTTGATCCCTCTTTTATTAATCCTATAAACAAGATCACTTTTTTAAAGATGTCCGGTGAATTATGAATAGTAAGTTAGTTTGGGTTTTCTCTAAACCTCTAAACCCCTAAACCGCTAAACATAGCTGGGAGATTGACTATGACTTTGTTTCATTTCTAAACTTTAAAAAATCACCCACTCAACTACAGCGTCTTTAAATATTCAATTACCGCTATTCTTTCTTTTTGGTTGAGCTTATCTCCAAAATAATGACCGCTGTTGCTATAACCTTTTAGGGTGGTATTATACACTTCACTACTACCGGCTTCTTTTTTTACTTCATAATTCCAGCCGGGTATTGCATAATTGTAGGAGGGTTTAGAGAAACTACGCTGCCAATAAGCGGGGCGAATTTTACTGTTAAGCATGGCTTCTAAATTAGGAACAGAACCATTGTGCAGGTAGGGTGCGGTAGCCCAAACTCCATCTAGTGGCGGTGCTATGTAACCCCGATATGGCACCAACCTTGCAGGATGATCGCCTGATGTAAACCAGCTTTTATTAAACCAATTTACAAACTGCGGACTGGAGTAATTGGATGTGTATAAAGATGAATCTGTCTGTATCACATTTTCCGGAATCAACAGGTTGGGATACCTTCCTCCTTCACCATAGGTACCGTGACAGCTAGTGCAGGTTGCAGCAAATACTTTTTTGCCATTGGCTGCTAATTTTTCGTCAACGGGCTTTGGGTACTTAGGTGCATTGATAGAATAAATATAAGAAAGCACATCATTAAAATGACTGTCAACTTCTCTTGCTTCGCTGGTATCGCTTACGGTTAATAAATTACTTGCCATTAAAAAACGACCAAAGTCTCCCCGCCCAAAACCATTGTAAAACATAGCGTTCTTTTTTTTGAGCAACCACCATGCAGGAACATCGGTGGGGATAATTTCTGTTGGCAATGGCATTAAATTGCTATCGCTCCATTGCAAAGTTTGTGGGTCTCTGTGTGCTACAAGTATTGCTGCCAGTGCATCTGCAAGGTTTACACCTTTGGTGGATGTAATTAAATTGGGTGAAATCACTTTAATAGCATCAATAAAATTTTTAGCTGCCTCATACTTTTTTGCATTGGGCCCGGTAAGATTTTTCATCACCTTTTCTGCCATCAATGCGGTGCTTTGACGGTTTACAGTAAAATCACTAAAAGAGTTTCCCATGCCTACTACCAGCTTGCCATCAAATACCTGCGAATGACATTGGAGGCAATTGGGTGCTACCACCAATTCGCCATTGGGTGCCTTTACGGCAGTAAAATCATGCGATAAATTTTTATTGAAACCGCTCCGGTTCAGGTAATTGTTGCTGTCTTTTGGTGCTCCCAGTATAAAAAAAGAGTAGGGGATTCCGCTTTTTAAATAATCGCCGGTGGTAAGGTATTCATACCCTTTTACAGCATCGCCGGTTCGTTGTTTACTCGGCGGAATATAGGTAGGGTTATTTGCCTGCTCCAATAAAGTTGTAAAATTGATGAAGACAAATGAAATGAGGACTATCGTAAAAAGAACCAGTACCTTTTTCATGGAAGTTTATTTAGTGCTACAACAAACAATAGCCAACAAAGTTATGAACGAATTTATATTGACTTCCCTTTATTGTTCCGGCAGCGATCGCTGCAATATTTTACCTCGTCCCACACTTTTTCCCATTTTTTTCGCCAGGAAAAAGGCCGGTTGCATACAATGCATACTTTGGTAGGAAGCGTAAGTTTTTTATGGGCCAAAATATGTAAGATTTGTGCAAGGGAATGCCAAAGTTTTGTTCCATTGCAATATAAATTTTTATCAAAACAAGATTATGACTACAATAATTAATCAACTATTAAACCAAGTTTACCAACTGCTGCTGCTACCAGGCTTTGGATAAAACGCCATTCAATATTCTTATAAAATACAAGTGTTTATTTTCAAAATAATCAGGAACCGAATTGCCTTTTTTAACCACAGGCCTAAAGTTATATTCCGAAAAAACTTTCATGGATTTATCATTGATATAACTCATAAAATCGTCGGGATGTGCTACCAGTAATTTTACAAACAGCATGGCACTTTCATATCCTTTAAAAGCCATGTCCGTTGGTTTGCCTTTAGATCTTATTGAATAGGCATCAATTAACTGCCTGCTTAAACTATCTGTTTTAGTATTGTAATAGGGAGAGGTAAAATAGATGGGAAAATTTTCAAAATCCTTTTTTTTCAGCAGTGCTTTAAATCCATCCCAATTGGGCATGCCAATTAGCGTAAGCGGATATTGCAGATGTATTTGATTACAGGCTGTTGAAAGTTGTGTTGCAAATACTTCATCAAGCGAAGCGCCAATAACAACAGACTGACGGTTGCTATCCAATTTAGATTTTAAAAATGCCGGGGAAACAGTGCTGTCAAAATAAAGTGTCTGAATATTAAGGATCGCTTTTCCATCTTGTTCGTTGATGGCTTTTATATAGGCAGCTACCTTATCTTCCTGCACACCTTTTTTTCTGCATAAGTATATTTTATCTGTACCATTGCGTTGTAAAATATAACTAAAAATTGCCTCGCAATGTGCCTTTAAAGTAGAATTAACCAATACCACAAATGGGTTTTTGGTTACACCTCCATCATTGGGGTAAGTGGCAGAAATGAAAGGTGTATTTTTTGCAAGTGCATACCCGGCCAGTTGTTTATAATCAATG
>JBBQEA010000027.1:0-31461 GCA_038320245.1 Chitinophagales bacterium
CTAAATACTTGTAAGATCTTATGGTGATTTTTCCAAGGGTGTTCACCTCTTCCCATACCGAACAGAGAAGTTAAGCCCCTTATGGCTGATGGTACTGCACAACAATGCGGGAGAGTAAGTAGTTGCCATATTCTTTTAAAAGCCTCAACAGTTATTTGTTGGGGCTTTTTTGTGTGCGAGGGAGTTTGGAATGGGGTTTAATTTTGACTTTAAATATAATGGACTAATGACGGAATTTTAATACTATTTTTTTATTGAGATAAGCACTTAAATAGCCTACTTTTAATTGAATAGAATTACTGCTAAAACAATTTTTCACTTTAGTTTCTTCGTTCCAACTACTAAGTTTTCGAGATTTTTTTCATCAAAAAAAGTTTTGCATATTTTTTCTGCATCATTTAACAAGGCTGGTAATTTAATTTGGTTACTACCTAAAACTTGATAAGTTTTGTTTATTGCATCCACCTCGTTAATTCCTTTAGTTTGTTGTAAAGCCTCTTTTATTGCAACTATTGTTAATCCGCTATCTTTTAGTTTCCCCAATGAAGCAATTAACCAGCTTAAAGCAAGGAAATATTCTTTGTTAAGCATTAAAAAATAGATATTGTCTCCTGCATCGGGCATTTTATTATATGGGGAAGTAATTATCTCTTTAGTAAGGTATTTAATAAGCTGTTTGGATTTTGTTTTACTAGCGGTAAGCTGTACACAACCCTGTAAGGCCTGTGGGTAAATACTCAGCCACCTTAGCTTACGCCTTAATTCATGTACATCTTCTTCCATGTTATCAAAATGGTAGTTAGTGGTATTAGTGAATTCAACTATCTCGTATATGGCTTTTCCATAAAATAGATTCAGTTCATTTATTTCCTTTTCATCGTCTAGCCAATTGGCTTCTGTTAATTTCTTTCTTGTTTTTACTAACCTCTCATTTTTATCGCTTATCCATTTTTTTTCGATTAGTAATTCATTCAGGTGTTGTAGCTTTTCTCTTGTCTGCGCTTGTAAATATTGGGTAACTTCCTGTGGTATCTTTTTATTCTTTGATAAGTCGATGGCTATTGCGTCGTAATAATCAATAGCGCCCAACGCATCTTCTAAAAACTTAAAATGCTCTTTTAGTTTTGTGAATTTTTTTTTATTATGAATGCCGCTATATAATTTTGCCAATCCCTCTAACATGAATAAAGGTGTACGTGCATTATTTTGATACAGGTAAAGCGCAGGATTTTTCTGACTGGCAGCTTTTGAAAGTATCTTTTCAAATTGCTGCAAAAAAAATTCAAATCTAAGTATGCCTTTATTCATTGTGTTTATATTTTTATAGTTCAAAAAATGAAACTGTTCCGCCAACCCATGTTTTGTCTTTATTATACCTGGTGCCAATCATTTTCCCCTTACTTAATCTTGATAGATTATGGGCACCCACCGGTCTTAGCCACCCATCTTTCCAAAAATAGAATAGTCTTATTTCTGCTTTGGCTGTGCCATCTGGTGTTTGTATAATATCTGCATATTTTACTTTGCGTTGTAGTATCCAGTTTTCCGGGTCTTTTACTTCATCAATATCTTTGCTTGTTACATCAATAACAACGCCCATCCCTGCAAAAGAGAACAAAGGCTTTAAAACATAGTTTTCTAAATCAGTTGGTATTTCTTCTAATTCATTTAAAAAATAGGTAGGTGGTACATGGGGATTTTTTATCAATGGTAATGTGTATTTACTAATTCGGTAAAACCAGTTTGGATGTGATACCCATTCCACATCCCACTTGTGAGAAAAGTCTATAATATTACCGAGGTCTTTCTGTTGATGCAGATCGTCAAAAATAAGGCGATTATAGATTTTCTTTATTTCAATTTTTTCTCCATCTTTTTTATAATACAACTTATTATCTTCTCCAATTAATTTGGTTACACAAACAGTTGAGATACCTAATACCGCTTCTGTACAATAGAAATCAATCCTTGTTTTTTGTTTCTCTGGAAAAATTTCAAGCAAAATAACCTGTTCAGGATTAGTATCACCTACAATTATATCTCTCAGCATTTGCAGGTAGGTTTTTTCATTATAACCATTTAGATAAGCATCGTGAGTGGATGGAACGTTTGCATATTCCCTGGTAATTTTAGTATGAAATGCCTGAAAAACAAACAGGGTGGGAAATCCCTGCATCTCTATTAATTGTGGCTCCAGTTCGCCTTTTTCATTTTCGCAAATTCCAAAATCAAACGCTATAAAATCGGTATGATTTTTTTCATTCGGAATATGAAGTGATGCTGGTATAGCTCTGTCGGTAAGCGTTTTAAAATTGGGTTGCACAATTACATCAATTATATCCTCGCATGCATCCAACATTTTTTGAGTAAAATTTTTGGCGATGAACAACGGCGTTTCTGCAACACGAAATTCCAATGAGCCGGGATGCAGGTTTTCAATTGTTTGCAAATATGCCTGGTATTTTGCTTCAGTAAAATTTTCATTAAACTGATGCCTTAAACTTTGCTGCATAAATTGATTTGATTAATATTATTATAAAATGAATGGCATTAATAAAGGATTTCAGGTAACTAAAACTGTTATCTTTTTTATTATTAAAAGTAATGATGTATCTAATCAACGCCAAATATTTAATGCTAAGCTGCGCCTTAAACTTTATTTCCGTGCAGGTTGTTAAGCATAAATATATTGTTGCACATCTTTCCAAAAACTTATCGGGTTAGATATGGTCTTTAATTGTGGCAGGTGTTTTATAACTACCTTAAAATATCAGTGATTACAAAAGAGAAAAAGAATATTGAATTTATTATACAAAAAGAATGAGACAATTGCTTGTCTCATTCTTTTTATCACCTTGTCTTATCTTTTTAGTAAACCTCGGCATGTGTAAGCTTCTCTAAAGAAATCTTTAAAAAATTGGGTAATATATGAGCGTATGTATGCATGATTTTATCGGGATCGTTTAGTTGTTCAATCATGCTGGACCATTTAACCTCTCCATAGTTTTCAATTACCGTTTTCTTTTTTTCTTCCGTTTGCAAATACATGCTCATACCAACGGCATCAGCTTCCGGATGAAACTGAGTGCCAATCATATATTCATTAAAACGAACAGCCATTATTGCCCTTTCCAACTTTACATGTGGACGAAGTTTTTCTATTACCAAAATGGTTGCGCCCATTTGGTGAATCATATTATGGTTTGGCTCAACTACCTGATAATCCCGGCTGTCAACCGCATAGAAAGGGTCTTTCATTCCTTCAAAAATAGCTTCTTCAACTCCTTCATGTAACAAGTGAACGGGGAAAACACCAAAAGCGGTACTCTTGCGTTTACAAACATTTGCTATGTGAAAATGCCTGCAAGCCAGTTGAAAAGAATGGCAAATAAAAAATACATGTTTTTTTTGCAAATTAGCGTCGTTATTGTTCCAACGCAGAACCTTGTGCAGCCATTTGAAATATACTTCTTCCCATTTGCTGCCAAATGAATCTAATGGGCTGCCGGGGCCGCCACTGCTAATGAATATATCATAAGAAAGATCAGGTACCTGCATGTGTTGTCTAACATCAAATTCATCCCATATAATATCTAACTGGTACTGATCGCCAAATTGGTTTAGTATTTCTCTTATGCATCGCATGCCCTGATTAGACACGCCCTCATACAAGTCCAGAATGGCTATGCGAATTTGTTGCTTTTTTGTAAATTCCATACAATGCAAAAGTAATAATATTTTTGTGGCTACAGGATTTATAGAGATCCTGCTATTCAATTATAAAATTTTTAAAATGAAGCAAACGTTGCTTTTCGGTTTTAAAATATAACTTTAGATACAATAATTTATTATCCGCTGCAATGAAAAGAATCTTTGTAAATTTCCTTTTGTTTTTATTTATATGCAGTTTAGCGGAAAACAGCAATGCACAAAACTGCCTGCCTACAAATATTAATGGATCAGTTATTAGTATTGGCTGTACACAAACCTGCACCAACCTCTTATTTAGCATACCTCATTTAAAATCTACCGCTGATTATACAGTGAACAGTATACCATATACGCCTAATCAATATGTAACTGCAGGTGGATTAGAAGATAAAACACTTTATGACGATGATGAATTTAGCAGTGTGATTAATCTGCCATTTACTTTTTGTTTTTACGGGGCTACCTATAATAAAGTGGTGGTGGGCTCTAATGGAGTTATAACTTTTGATGAAGCCAATGAAGCAAACTGTTACAACAGCTATAATATAACAAAAACTATCCCGTACGACAAAGGGAATATTTGCGATATATTTAGTACCTACTATCCAAAAGCTTCCATTATGGGGCCTTATTCGGATCTGGATGCAAGGATAGATCCCCGTGATTCAATTTACAATGCAAGCCCACCAGACAGGAAAATAGAATGGCGGGTAGAAGGCTCAGCACCATGCAGAAAATTTGTTGTAAGCTATTACCATGTAGGTACTTTTGGGGTTAACCCCTGTGGCCTGGTTACACCTAATGATTTTCAAATTGTTATTTATGAATTTACCGGGTTGATTGATGTCTATATTGGTAATAAAACCTGTCTTTCTCCTACAAATGATAATGGGAAAGCAATTTTGGGCATTCAAAATTGGGATAGAACCAAGGCCGTGGCAGCACCAGGTAAAAATGCTACCATTTGGAGTTCAGTAAAAGAAGGCTATCGTTTTACACCAAACGGAGGAACTTCCCGTTTTGTAAGTAGTGAATTGCTAACAATAAATGGTGCTTTTATTGCAAAAGCAGATACGGCAACCACACAACAAGGGCTTCTTGATATTTCATTCAACAATGTTTGTCCGCCGTCCAATTCAACCAGCAGGTATATTGTAAAAACTACTTTTTCATCCTGCCTCGCAGGTGGTTTAGATCTTAGTGGTTATGATACGATTTCAGTAATAAAAGGTACTGCAGATACTTGCAGGGGCATTGTTACCAAGGCTACCTGTACCAATGGTAGTACCGGTAGTATAAATATTACCAACCCAATTGGCATAGATATTAAATACTCTATTGATGGTGGGGCAACCTATCAAACTGCTCCGCTGTTTACTGTTGCTAAAGGCAGTTATACAATTATTGCGAAAAATGATAGTTCCGGTTGTACCTCTACCAATACTTTTATTGTAGATGCAACCAGTTCTATAACTGCGACAGCGAGTTCCATTGATGCAAGTTGCTCCACTGCTATTAATGGAAGTATAACTGTGAATGCAAGTATGGGTATTGCTCCCTATGTTTATTCAACAGATGGAATCCTTTTTCAGGCTAGTCCGGTTTTTAATAATCTTGCTGCAAATACTTATACCATACAGGTAAAAGACAATCTCAATTGCGTTGCAACATTACCCGCCGTTGTTAAAAGCGGAGCAGGTATTAACGCCACTACAACTAACACCAATGCTGCATGTACGGGTTCAGCAACCGGTACCATACAAGTATCGCCTGCGGATGGTGCGTTGCCTTATAGTTATAGCATCAACGGCGGCGTTTCTCAGGCTTCCAATATTTTTACCGGACTACTTGCTAAATCCTATATCATTTTGGTTACTGATGCCAATAATTGTTCTGTATCGATACCGTCAACCGTGTTGAATGGCCCTGGCACCACTACTACTGCTATCGCTGCAAATGCGGCCTGTTCCGGCTCATTTACAGGCATTATTACGGTATTACCGCCCCAGGATGGGCTGGCACCTTTTTTATACTCAATCAATGGCGGCACTACCCAATCATCTAACGTGTTCAAAGGATTAATTGGGGGCGCTACTTATACCATGTTAGTTTCGGATGCTAATAATTGCAGCTTCTCTTTTTCGCAGGCAGTTGGTAATGCACCTGGTGTATCTGCATCTGCCACAACTGTTAATTCTGCTTGTAGTGGTGCTTCCACAGGGCAAATAATTATTACGTCCATAATTGGTACAGCACCCTATTTATTTTCAAGGGATAGTGGCACCAATTATCAAATATCAAATGTATTAAGTAACCTGCCGGGCGGTAGCTACAACATTGCGGTGAAGGATGTAAATAATTGTATTTTTTATTCGAAAGCCATTGTTGATAATGATCCTGGTGTAATAGTTACAACAGCTGTAGACAATGCATCCTGCGCTATTGTGCCTAATGGAAAAATTACTGTTAACCCCATAGCTGGTATTGCTCCGTTTAGGTATTCATTAGATGGGGTGAGTTTTCAGACATCTAACCAATTCTTAAACCTGTTTTCGGGTCCATATACCGTTACTATTTTTGATAGTGCTTTGTGTAGTACAAAAACTGATGTGCAGGTTGGTAATGCATTGCGTGTGGTAATTGATTCTGTTACAATCATACGGCCAACCTGCAACGGATTAAGTAATGGAACTATTGCAGTATATCCGAGGCTCGGTGTACCGCCGTATCAATATGCCCTCAATGCCGGTGCTTATCAGGCTAGTGAGGTTTTCAATAACATTGCAGCTGCTGCAAATGATACCATCCATATCAGAGATAACAGTGGTTGTGTAAAAGATACTATTATTTCGGTAACGGAACCTTCGTTGCTTTCTATTGCTACCGCTGTTACGAATGCTACCTGCACCGGAACTCCGGATGGGAAAATTACCATGATCGCCGCCGGCGGAACTTTGCCGTACCAATATACAAGCGATCCTTTAGCAATCGGCGGATATCAGCTTAGCCCTGACTTGTTGTTACTGGTGGGTAATTACAAAGTGAGTGTTAGGGATGCCAGGGGATGTATTGCCTCAAAAAATGATACTATTTTATTAAATGATACCATGCGATTGGAATTAGGAAATGATACCACTTTTTGCGAAGGCATTGGCACCACTTTACAGCCACAAACCAATAATGGTACCAGTGTTTTTCAATGGACACCAGCTGCCGGGTTAAGTAATCCGGCGATAAAGAATCCGTTGGCATCACCTGCCGATACTACCAAATATTATCTGACTGCGAAATGGGGTATTTGTCAACGCAATGATAGTATAACACTGAATATTTTGTTGAAGCCAGATGTAAATGCCGGCAAGGATACAGCTGTATGTTTTAATACGCAGGTGTTTTTGAATGGCAGTGTGGGTAAAGTTTCCGGACCTGTTAGCTTTTTGTGGGCACCAACTGCTTTTATAGAAAATTCAACTGCTACTGTTACTACAGCAAAACCGGATGCATCAGGCGTGTTCAATTATACACTTACCGTGAGTGATCAGTATGGCTGTAATTATGCAATTATAGATACAGTAGTAATTACAGTACAACCCGAAGTGCCCGCATTTGCAGGCTACGATACCATTGCAGTTACTGGAAATTCATTACCTCATCAGTTACAGGCTACCGGTGGTGGACCCGGTGGTAGCTATACCTGGAGTTGGACTCCTTTAACGGGTGTTTCTATATCGGATCGGTTTATTGCCAACCCAACTGTTTTGTTACAAAATCATCAATACGAATTTAACGTGAAGGTTACGGATTTTGCAGGATGCATTGGCTATGATACAGTAAAAATTACTGTATTTGATGGTCCAGCTTATTATTTACCTAACGCCTTTTCGCCTAATGGAGATGGACGAAATGATATCTTCCGGCCAACACCCGCAGGTATTGGCAGCACAGAGTATTTTAGAATATTTAATCGCTACGGTAAATTGATTTTTGAAACCAATCAATGGATGGCCGGATGGGATGGCAACTTTATGGGTAAGCCCCAACCAACAGGAACTTACGTGTGGGCATTAAAAGGGAAAGACAGGAAGGGCAGGGTTATAGAAACGAAGGGAACTGTTGTGTTGATTAGATAAAATACAGAAGCATAACTAATGCTGGTAAGCGGGTGACTTAAGCCTGTTCAAAATTTGGTCATAATAAACAAAATACTTACTTTTCACGTTAGTAATTAAAGATAGAACTATGATTGTATCTTTTGGCAATTCCGAAACTGAAAAAATATGGAATGGGGAAAGGGAAAAGACGCTACCAATCGAGGTTCAGCATATTGCACGACGAAAACTTAGAATGCTTAATAACTCCGTGGTAATTTCAGATTTGAGAATTCCTCCTGCAAACCGGCTCGAAAAGTTGTCAGGAAAGTTAAAAGATTTTTACAGTATCCGGATTAATGACCAATGGCGGATTATTTTTAAGTGGAATGCCGGCAATGCATTTGAAGTTGAAATAATTGACTATCATTAAATGTTTAATACAATGGCAAAACTTAAAAATATTCATCCTGGGGAAATTCTTTCTGAAGAATTTCTGATCCCTTTTAAAATTTCTGCCTACAAACTGGCCAAAGAAATTGAAATACCCCAGACAAGGATTTCTCAGATTATAAAAGGGAACCGCAGAATTACTGCTGATACGGCTTTAAGGCTGAGTAAATATTTTGGTAATTCAGCTAAATTTTGGCTTGGCCTGCAAGATGATTTTGATATTGAGGAACAAACGTTTATTAAAGGTTCTGTACTGGAATCCATAAAACCAATTAAAGCAAACGTCGCCTGACAAAGTATCGCAATTGTAGCTGAGATGTATTCTTGAATTATAAGTCGGTATTGATGTGCTGCGCCTGAAAGAAAATAAAGCGGTATTGAAATTATCACACCCTTACAATTTCAATAATAATTTTTTCACCAAACGGTAATTAATGAAGATGGAAAGGAGCAATAAAAAAACGGCAATAATTATTACCATCCAGTGCAGGTACGGCGATAAATCGCTGCGGCTATTGAGGATAAATTGCTGAAAGCTCCATTGGAAAATTGCTGCCAAAATAAGTGCAGCTAATACAATGCCGGTGTAAACGGGCACCCATCTTTTTGCCACAGTTTTACTAAGCCAGCCAGGCGAGTAGCCCAGTGTGAGCAAGAGTTGCAGGTTGTCTTTGCTTCGTGCTATCATTAGTTGCAGGTAAAAAGAAAACAGCAACATGGCCAGTAAAATAATTAAAACTCCAAAGCCGGAGAGGCCGCTTACGATGGCTTGCAGCAACTGTTTTACCCTGCCGAATTTTGTTTTGTCTTTATTGATATTGTAATTTTTTTGTTGCAGAAAATTAAGTAACTCTGGATTGTTGGCGTCGGTTGTTTTTATAAAAATTCTAGATGGATTGATGTTGGAACTACTGCCTAAACTTTTATTGGCCCACTCTAAAAAATTTACTGGTACCAATACCGAATTGATGCGGTTACTTAAGCCAACCACATTGGCTTTAAAAATTTTTGCGTTACCATTCGGTGAATAACACTCCAGTTGAATGAGTACAGAGGAAATACTTTTTTCCGAAAACTGCGGCAAATCTTTGCTGGGTGCAAACACTGTATTGTACAATTCAAGATAATCGGCAGACATGATGATGGGCACTATTGCCTGCCCTTCTTTCCAGGTAAAATTTTCAGGAATGGTGTCTAAAAATCGGTTATCAATTGACTCTAAAAACAAATCGGTAGTAAAGGGTAGAACACTGCTTCCACTTGCCCTTACTAAAAATTTATTTGCCAGCAGGGGTGTGGCATCTTGTATAAATGATTGTGATTTTATTTCCTCAATTTCAGCCTCAGAAAAACTGTGCGCCTCGGCCATGTTTTCATTGCTGATGAGCTTGGTTACTGATATATAATCGTAGCCATCTTTGCGTGGATTTTTATCTTTTAATAAAACGTTGATGTTGATGTATAGCTGAACAGATATAAGTAACAATAATACACCTAACCCTAAACCAATATAACCCATCCAGCGGCTTGCAACATGCTGCCGGGTGTGTAAAAATGGTTTAATATGCTGGTAAGATAGTTTCATTATTTTATAAATGCAGGATACGTTCGGCTTTAAAATAGTCAATCTTTTTTAAGTCGGCCAATATGATGGAAGCCTTGCGTGCAGTGGCTTCTTCCTGTATCAATTCCATTGCTTTTTGCCGGTTGGCTTCGTCAAGATTACTGAAAGGTTCATCTAACAACAAATATTGAAATGGTTGTTGCAATGCCCTGATGATGGCGATGCGTTGTTGCTCGCCATAGCTGCAGGTGCCGCATAATTGCTGTAGTTTATTTTGTATACCAAGTCTGCTGGCCATCGCTGTTATTTGATCAGCAGCATGAAAGGGAGAGAGTAATCTTTTAATAGCAATATTCTCATAAACTGTCTGATCTGGAAATAGCCGCAGATCCTGAAAAACAATGCTGATGGTTTGTTGCCTTAATGTTGATTTCTTTTCTTTATCGAAGTTCTTTATTGAAACACCATCGTATTTTATTTCTCCTGTAAAATCATTTCTAAGCCCATATAAGAAATGGATGAGCGAAGTTTTTCCGCTACCACTTGGTGCAATAATATGTGTGTTTGCAGCTTCGTCAAAAGCAACCTGTTGGTTCCAAACCTGCGATCGGGAAACATCCGTCGCATTGAAAAAAACAGGTATAATTTTTTGGAGTGTTATCTGCATCTAAATAAATAAAAGAAAATCTGCCAGTTCTACATTGAACCGGCAGGTTATTTATTGAATAAAATTATTTCTTTTTTGCAGCAGGCTTCGTGGCTGGTTCAATGCTGGCAGCAGGTGCTACAGCATCTTCAAATGCCATGATATCTTCTTTTTCTTTTTTTCTTTTTTCACTGTAAACTTTTCCAATTTTATTGGCATACTGGTTTAGTTGTACCAGGCTATTAGTGGTTTTATCCACGAGGTTTATCTCGAAAGATTGGGTAAGTGCACCCTCTTTAAATTCGCCGCCTTTCCATAAAAAATTATCCCAAAGCTCAACAGATGCCTGGTACATTATTTTAGCGGTTGAGTCTTTTGCAGCCTCGCTTTCAAAACCCCTCATGATAGTTTGCAGGTTAACATAACCACCAAATGGCTGTCCGTTTATCTGGCTGATAAAATTGAATGTATTGGTGCTGCCAGCTATATATTTATCTGCGTTTGCTTTAGTGTTACTTAATACAAAATAGTTATTGTTGCTGTTGAAAGCAAGTGGTATTTTGGCTTCATCAATAAATTTATCGCCCAGTTTTTTGCCGGTAGCAATTAATTTATTAAACGCATCTTTATCTGCAATGGATGTTGCAAAAACATAATTGAACGAAGGCTTTTGTGCTAACGGGGCTGCTACACCTGCCTCATCCAAAACTTTTTTTGCAGCAGTATCAGGTTGCATTTTAAAATCTGAAATAGCAATCACAACATCTCCTTTATTGGCTTTAATAAAATCATCCATCTTTAAGCCCAGCGATGTAAGCCCGACATTTATAAAACCATCCAGGTTAAAAGTTTTTAATAATTCTTTAAGACCTTCGGGCTTAAAATTTAAAGCCAATACGGCAGCTACATCTTTACCTGGTATGCGTTTTATCATGTCTTCATCAACTTTTACGCCCTGATATTTTTTAAATATACCGGATAATTCACTGCCTGAATAACTGTGGCTGTTGATGCTTATTTTGCCATTATCGAAATTGAGCGTTGCAGTAGTTCTGCTATCGGTAAACCATTTTTCCAGGTTAACCATAGCGAGGGCTGAAGGTGTACCTGCACCTGTACTTAATTCCTGTGTATTCATCCAGAAATGAATATCGCCCTTCTCCTCCATCAGGCTCGAAAACTTTTCTTCCTTGCCCATTGAATTGGTTTCCTGCAGCGCAAATACAGCTTTGCAGGTAGCTAAAATATCCCTTGGATTTCGGCTATTGATATCAATAGAATCTTTAATCATCCTTCTGCTTAATTCATCCATTTGGCCAATTTGAGGCGCATCAATCGTGTAAACAAAACTTTTACTGTTCCAGCCAACTGCCATTGGAGAATGACTGATATAATTAATGCCTTCGCTTTCAGTTGCGTTTCCTTTTTCCGGTAAGTTATTGTTGAAATTTTTAAATGCGGTTTCATCCTTAATAGCTCCTTCAAAACCTATGTAACCACCCATGCTGTCTTTTTGTATAAAAAAGACCATATCTTTTTTGATGTCAATGCCGGAGTTCTCAGGGTTATCTAACAACTTTTTCATCACATCCGTTACAGAACTGTCATTATATAATTCCTTAAACAACGGATTGTCTTTTATGGCGGTCCACGGCAATTTTTCGGATAAAGAGCTACCGTTTATATGCACCACAATGGCAGCGGTATTTGGTATCATTCTTCCCTGTGTATTTGTTTTTTTGCAGGAGGCCAATATTACCAGGCTGGCAATGATGACGGCGAAGCGGTTAACGTGTTGCATAAAATAGTTTATAATAAATGCTGAAAAATATAGTTTGAAACCTTTATTTGCTGTTAAAAAAATCGTACAATCTTTCAAATACAACCACTTCCTGCAGGCCTGTTGCCAAATTTTTCACCAGGCAATAGCTTTGTTCTATTTCTTTGCTGCCAATGATAACTGCATAAGCAATTTTTTTTCGCTCTGCATATTGAAACTGTTTATTCACTTTGGCAAATTCGTGGTACAACTCTGCTGAAATTCCATTGCGCCTTAATTGTTGCATTATATCAAACGCAAACCTGCTTTCTGTTTCCCCCATGTTGAAAAAAAGCGCTGTGGTACCGGCTTCTACTTCCTCTGGAAAAAGATTCAATTCTGTTAACACATCATAAATTCTATCTACTCCAAAGCTTATACCAACGCCAGGAATGCCTGGCACATCAAATAAACCGGTAAGATCATCGTACCGGCCGCCGCCGCCAATGCTACCAATTTTTACAGTTGGGGGAGCTTTTGCTTCAAAAATAATTCCGGTATAATAATTTAATCCACGGGCCAATGTTAGATCGATTATTATATTGGTTTCTGCAGGTAAATTTTTTATTAGAAATTCCAATTCTTCAATACCTTTTTGTCCATCATCTGAGTCACTAAAAAATTTCTTTAGAAAGATCAACTTCTTTTCGTTGGTCATTTCTTCAACAGGGCAGTTGTTCATTGTTAGATAACTTTCAATGATACTAACCTGGTCTTCATTTAGTCCTTTTTCTCTTAATTCTTCTTTTACTCTTTCGATGCCAATTTTATCTAGCTTGTCGATGGCTGTGGTAATAGTTGTTACTTTATCTTCTTCGGCACATACTTCGGCAAGTGCAGTTAGTATTTTCCTGCTGTTTACCCTTAGTTCGTAATCATTAATTTTTAACCGGGTAAAAACATCATGATAAATGCTGGCCAATTCAAGTTCGTTTAATAAAGATTTGCTGCCAACAACATCTGCATCGCATTGCGTAAACTCCCTGTAGCGCCCCTTTTGCGGGCTGTCTCCCCGCCATACTGGCTGCACCTGGTAACGCCTGTAGGGGAATGTTAGCCTGCCGTGGTTCATGGCAACATATCTGGCAAAAGGAATGGTAAGATCATACTTTAATGCTCTTTCTGTAAGGTCGCTACTGCTTTTACCCTGCAGCACTTTCTCAAATCCGGCTATTGACTTTTCGGTATTTTTCGGGTTACTGATGCCATTGTTTAAAATTTTAAACATCAGCTTATCGCCTTCGTCGCCATACTTGCCTATTAACGTGTCAAGGTTTTCCATGGCAGGTGTTTCAAGCGGTTCAAAAGCATACAATTCAAATACTGTTTTGATGTTGTTTAAAATGTATTGACGTTTTCTTACTACTTCAGCGTTAAAGTCCCTTGTACCTTGCGGTATGGATGGTTTGGACATTTGTTTAATAAATTAAATGGTTAAATTTTTTACAGAGTTGGAATTTATTGTTTGGTGCGGCTATGGTTTTTAATCAATGCTTCACATGCTTTTTCAATTAAATCATATACCTGGTGATAGCCGGCTTCTGGTCCATACCATGGATCAGGAATATCTAAATTGCTACCGGGATTGTATTCGTTCATCAACAAATCTACTTTCGATTTGTCAAATTTTTCTTTACTTAAATATTTCATCTCTGCAATAACATCATTTGCCATTGCATATATTTTGTCGAATTTCTCAAAATCATCGGGTATAAACAGCCTGCTTCTTTGATTGCTGATGTCAATACCATTTTCTGATGAAACTTTTTGTGATAGCCGATGGGGCGCTTCACCAATGTGATAACCATTGGTGCCAGCACTATCAACCTGCCAGTTAAGACCCTCCTTTGATATTTTGTACTTTAAAATACCTTCTGCTATTGGGCTTCTGCAAATATTCCCCAAGCACAACATCAGAATTTTCATAACACAAATATAGTTTAGCTATTGCAGATGTTATATTCCACCTGTAAATTGTTATTACCACCTGACATTTTTTATGGAATATATGAGTAACAGTATCTAAATAGTAACGGCGCCGGTTTTGAATTTTTTTCACCATCAAAACCATTTAAAATGAATATTGATCTTATATTAAAAAGTGATGTACTGGATTTGTTATTTGAAAACAGAAACAAAACCTATGGCGCTTATGCCTTGCGTAAGTTTTATCCAGACCGGATGAAAATTGCGCTTGCAATTATGGTTGTTTCAGCAGCGTTTTTTTCAGCTTTTACATTTTTGCCAGATTCCATTACTACAAAACCTGTTTATACAGTTATTCAGGATATTGTTATCAGGGAAATACAGGAGACAAAAAAAATACCTGAGCCAAAGCAATTATTGCATAACATTAACAACTCATCCCAGTCAAAGCTTGTATCAACATTTATATTAGTTCCCGAAAAAGACTCATCAGATTTACTAAATAATATTAGTGAAATGCGAATTGGGAGTTCAAGCATTATGGGTACCGAAGTTGGCCCGGAAGATGTAGTACAAGGTTCAGCTGTTATAAGTAGTCCGCCTCAGGTTCCTGCAGAACCAGTGGCCCAATTAAAACAACCTTACGAAAATCCAGATATTCAAGCTTCATTTCCTGGGGGAGAAAAGGCTTTGATCCGGTTTTTGGAAAGGAATTTACAAACACCTGGTAGTTTGGAAAGTAATGAAACAGTGCAGGTAAAAGTAAAGTTTGTGGTTGATTTTGAAGGGGATTTACAAAGTTTTAGTGTGGAGAAAGATGGTGGAACTGAATTTAACAAAGAAGTAATAAGGGTACTGAAAAAAATGCCCAGATGGAACCCCGGAAAAAAGGGCGGAAAAAATGTGCCGGTGTATTATACAATCCCTGTAAAGTTTACCTCAGTTGACTGATATTGTAATAATTACTGTATTTTACAGGCCTGCAAAAGTTAACGGGTTTATTAGTATTGATAAAGTTTAAAAATTGAATTGCAGGTTAAAGTTATTTGGCAGAAAGGATAAGTATATTTAAGGATTGATACCAAAAGAAAAGCTGTAAAATTAAAATGTAAATTGGTTTATCTTTAAAGAAGTTGTAAATAAAAAAGCAATATTTATGTAAATCTTATTTTTTTAACATCAATAAAAATACAATGGCATTAGAAGAATTTGAAAAGGAGCATATAACAGAAAGGGAAAAGGGAATATCACAGATGCGCTCAATCACCAATTACGGGATGGGGGTTTTTTTTACAATTGCTGGTTTCTTTTTTATGTTTCCAACTCAATACACGGCTAAATTTTTAAATAATTACGACCCTGCTTTAATAAAAATATTTGCTGTTGTTTGCTGGATATACGGTGTGTTTAGAATATACAGGGGATACCAGAAAAACTATTTTAACGATTGATGGAAATGGAACAAATTATTTATCGGGCGCAAAGAATTTTGGTATTAGCTGGTTCTCTTTATTTTTTGAATGGTTGCAAACAGCCACAGCAAAGCGGGCCAACAGATACGCCTACAAAGGGTTCGATACAAATAAGTGTGGACGAATCATTCAGGCCAGTAATGGAGGATCAGATAAAAGTATTTGAGGCCAATTATCCTGGAACCAGCATCAACGCTGTTTATAAACCAGAGGCGGAATGCTTCAAAGACCTTTTTAGAGATTCTGCTACAAGGTTGGTAATAACAACAAGAGGGTTAACATATAAAGAAGCCAAATATTTTGACGACACAATTCATTATGTGCCAAGAAGTGAAAAGATTGCATCAGATGCTATAGCTATTGTACTAAATAAAGATTGTAAAGACACACTTTTTACTTTGAAGGGATTGCAAGATCTTTTCACGGGATCATCAAAAAATAACAAGAAGGTGGTGTTTGATGGATTGAGTGCCACCAGTACAGTGCGGTTTGCAATCGACAGTATTTTAAAAGGTAAACAATTTAATAATGATGTAGTTAAAGCAGTTAAAAATAGCCAGGCAGTTTTGGATTACGTTGCAACAGACACCAATGCGATTGGTTTAGTTGGTATAAGTTGGATTGGTAATCCGGAGGATACAGCACAGGTAAGAATGTTAAAAAAAATAAAAATTGCATATGTAAAATGCGAAGTTTGTATAGATACACCCTATGTAAAGCCAACTCAAATGGGAATGATGACAAGACGCTATCCTTTGGTACGTGGATTGTATTATATCTTAAAGGAAAACTATTCTGGCCTTGGCTCTGGGTTTACTAGTTTTCTTCAATATGAGAAAGGGCAATTGATTTTTAGAAGAGCTTACATTTGGCCTGCACAAATTTCTTTTAACGTTAGAAATGTGCGTCTAAACGAAAAATTAAAAAAAGAATAGTTTGTTACTACTGTTTGTGTACATAATTTAATAACATTGTAAAGTTTTAAACCCAAAAATAGAAAATGAACAAGTTAAAATTAGGATTACTGTTTATTGGAATTTCACTTTTCGGAAATGTGTTGAAAGCTCAAAACATTGAAGAAGGTAGAAAGTTTTTGTATTATGAACGGTACAAAAGTGCTAAAGCAGTTTTTGAAAAACTGGTTGCTGCTGATCCAAATAATGTGGATGCCGTATACTGGCTCGGACAGGCAATGATTGGTCCTGATGATAACAAGGATATTGCCGGCGCAAAAGCACTATACCAAAAAGCGTTGATGGCTAATAGTAACAGCCCGATTTTGCTTGCTGGTATGGGGCATATTGAGTTATTAGAAAATAAGGCTCAAGATGCAAGAAACCGTTTTGAAACAGCAATCAGCCTGAGCCAGGGTAAAAGTGCTGCAGTACTTAACGCTGTTGGTTTTGCAAACGTAAGTGCCCCCAATGGCGACGTTGCTTATGCAATAGATAAATTAAAATTAGCTACTGCAATAAAGGGCATGAAGGATCCTGATGTGTTCATTAACTTGGGAGATGCATATAAAAAACAAACTGAAGGAGGACCAGCACAAATTGCATATGAATCAGCCTTGTCAATCAATCCAAATTATGCAAGAGCCTCCTATCGGATTGGTAAAATTTATCAAACCCAGGGTATAGCTCAGGAAGAAATTTACATGAGGTACTACAATGATGCCATTGCTAAAGATCCGGCCTACGGACCAGTATATGAAAACCTGAATCAATATTATTATTTAAGTAACGTGGGTAAATCTGCAGAATATCTTGAAAAATATCTTGCAAATTCAGATGATGATCCTAAAAATTGTTATTACAGAGCATCCATGAAATATGCACAGGGATTATTTGCTGAAGCTATTTCTAAAGCAGACGAATGTATAAAAGGAACAACAGAACCTTATCCAAATCTATACGGTGTAAAAGCTTATGCTTATAATAAGTTAAAGGATTCTGTTAATTCAAAAGCAAATTTTGAAACTTATTTCCAAAAACAAACGCCTGAAAAAATTGGTCCTACGGATTATGAAACGTATGCCAGGGTATTACTTAAGTTTCCGGGAAATGAGCAACTAGCTGACACCTACATTGAGAAGGCGGTTGCTGCCGATTCTACAGAAAATGGCAAAGTGGCTATGTACAAATCATTGGCTGTAAATTTTGAATCTCAAAAAAATTATTCTTTGGCTGCATATTATTATAATAAAATTGTTCAAATTAAAAAGGATGTAAGAAAAACTGATTTTTTTAATGCGGGTAATAATTTTACCAAAGCTGGTGAGTATCAAAAGTCTATCGATATATTCGACCAGTACATCAAAAAATATCCGGACGAATCTTTCGGTTATTACATGAACGCTAAAAACTACCTGCGCCTCGATTCTGCCGATACAGAAGGAAAAGGGTTGAATAGTTATCAAATGATAATTGATATGGCTGATTCGATAAAAGATAAGCCAGGCGAAATTGATAGAATTAAAGGTTCTCTGCGGTATATGATAGAATATTACGCCAATATAAAAAAGGATAGGGTTAAAGCAGTTTCATATGTTGATAAGGCCATCATGCTGGATTCATCTGATTTTGAAATGAGAAATATAAAGGATATACTTACAAGTGCCAGTTTAACCCCAACCAGGATTCCTGGTTCATCTAAAGAAACAAAAACGACACCTTCAAAACAGGTAGGAGAAAGAACCACTACTCCTAAAAAAACGCCCAAAAAAAAGCAATAAAGGTTCGTTCAAAATAACAAAATCCCCGTTACGTAAATGAACGGGGATTTTCTTTTGATAATGTAAATTGTTTTTTGCTCCCCACACCTTATTTTTGCTTATGCAATTCTTTATTTTACAAGCAAATAATGTAAGTAGTGCAGCCAATTATCTGCCCATTGGTTTACAGTTAATTTTCGCAGTTGGATTAATTATTACAATAATGCTGATAACGCATTATGTTGGTCCTAAAAGAAAAACAGCCGACAAACTTACCAATTTTGAAAGTGGCATTGAGGTTAAGGGTAATGCACGCCAACCAATGGCCATAAAATATTTTTTGGTAGCCATCCTGTTCGTTTTGTTTGATGTGGAAGTTATCTTCTTTTATCCATATGCCGTTAATTTCAGGGAATTGGGTTGGAATGGATTTTTAGCAGTAGTAATGTTCGTAGGCTTGTTTATAGCAGGGTTCATTTATATCATTAAAAAAGGGGCTTTAGATTGGGAAGATTAAGCCAATTGGCAGCTGTGCAATTTTTTGTGAATGTGCAAATGGGAACAATCTGAATTAAAAGTTGTTTGTGAAGTATGATTTCTCAAATTGTATAATTTTCAAATTTTCAAATTAAAAATAATGCGTCCGGTACAATTCAATACAAAGCTAAAAACAGTAGAACCACCAGAAGGTATGATGGGGGATGGCTTTATGGCTACTTCATTGGAGAAAGTGGTAGGCCTAGCTCGTAAAAATTCTATCTGGCCTTTACCATTTGCAACAAGTTGCTGTGGTATTGAATTTATGGCTACCATGGCCAGTCATTACGATTTAGCCAGATTTGGTAGCGAAAGAGTTGGGTTTTCTCCACGCCAGTGCGATTTATTGATGGTGATGGGTACGATATCAAAAAAAATGGGCCCCGTATTAAGGCAGGTATATTTACAAATGGCAGAACCACGCTGGGTTTTATCCGTTGGTGCCTGTGCTTGCAGCGGTGGTATTTTTGATACTTATTCTGTGCTTCAGGGAATCGATCAAATAATACCGGTAGATGTATATGTACCCGGTTGTCCACCGAGACCAGAGGCTATTTTAGATGGGTTTTTAAAGATTCAGGAATTGGTAGGTCAGGAAAGTTTAAGAAGAAGAAATGGAGATAAGTACAAGGAATTGATGGCTGTTTACGGCATACAATAAAAATCGACTACGCCCTCCTAAGGGGTAGCCTGGTATCTAATAAATCTAAACGAATCAAAGCCCTTTAAAGGTTTGTGGTTATGACTAACGAAACTATACAGAAAAAACTAACAGAAAAATTTGGTGATTCTCTTACCGATTGGCAGGAGCCTTATGGCATGCTTACTTTTACTGCACCCAAAGATTTAAATTTAAAAGTATTGCAGTTTTTGTTTGATGATGAGCATTTAAATTTTCGATTTCTTACAGATTTACAGGCAGTACATTACCCCGATCGTAAAGGAGAAGAACTGGCAGTTGTTTACCATTTGCACAACTTTACAGATAACGTTCGTATTCGTTTTAAGGTTTATTTGGATATCCAAAAGCCAGATGTTTTCAGCGCTACAGCATTGTACCAATCAGCCAATTTTATGGAACGGGAAACATATGATTTCTTTGGGGTAAACTTTGTTGGGCATCCTAATTTAATTAGAATTTTGAATGTGGATGAGATGGATTATTTTCCTATGCGAAAAGAATTTCCATTAGAGGACCAGAGCAGGGTTGATAAAGACGATGAAATGTTTGGAAGATAATTTCGGAACAAAGCTCAATAAGGATGTAAAGCACAAGCGTGTTTGGCCCAGGGCAAGACCATTGCGGTTGAATAATGAATAAATGTTGGTTACAAAAAAATAAAAAAATTCATGTCTCAAAATGAACACATTGTTTTACCGGAAGGAAGTATTGAGAAACTAACTACTACTTTAAATCTTGGTCCTACACACCCTGCAACGCATGGTGTATTTCAAAATATTCTGGAGCTGGATGGTGAGCGAATTATGTCTGCTGTATCTACGGTAGGCTATATTCACCGGGCTTTTGAGAAGCTGGCAGAACGCAGACCGTTGTACCAAATTACACCTATTACGGACAGACTTAATTACTGTTCATCTCCTCTTAACAATATGGGATGGCACCTTACCTGCGAAAAATTACTGGGGGTAACCACACCCAAAAGAGTTGATTACCTGCGTATTATTATTATGGAGTTGTCAAGAATTTCGGATCACCTGATTTGTAATTCCATTGTTGGCGTGGATAGTGGAGCCTACTCCGGTTTTTTGTACCTGATGCAGTTTCGTGAATTAATTTATGAAATATATGAAGAAGTTTGTGGCTCCCGTCTTACTACTAATATTGGGCGTATTGGCGGTTTTGAAAGGAATTTCACAAATACTGCGTTTGAAAAACTCGAACAATTCTTAGCTACGTATCCAAAGCAATTAAAGGAGTTTGAAACCCTTTTTACCCGTAACAGAATTTTTATGGATCGCACCATTGGTTGCGGTGCTATCACTGCCGAAAGAGCCATGAATTATGGTTTTACCGGCCCAAATCTTAGGGCAAGTGGTGTAGATTATGATGTTAGGGTACATACCCCGTACAGTTCCTACGAAGATTTTGATTTTAAAATTCCTGTTGGAACAACTGGTGATTGTTACGATCGCTTTTTGGTTCGCAATGAGGAAATGTGGGAGAGCCTGAGTATAATAAACCAGGCTTATAAAAAAGTGCAGGAATTTAAAGGTACAGATGCTGATGTATTTCATGCAGATGTTCCTGCTTATTACTTGCCCGAAAAGAAAGATGTGTATACAAAAATGGAAGCCCTTATTTACCATTTTAAAATCATTATGGGAGAAACGGATATACCTGAGGGGGAATTGTATTCTTCGATAGAGGCTGCCAATGGGGAACTGGGATTTTATATCATCAGCGATGGCGGTAGAACACCGTACCGGCTTCATTTTCGCCGGCCTTGTTTTATTTATTACCAGGCCTATCCCGAGTTAACAAAGGGTGGCATGTTGAGTGATGCAGTGATAACGATGAGTAGTTTGAATTTGATTGCAGGGGAATTGGATGCATAAATTTATTTTATGGAGCAGAAAAGAAAAATGGCTGTTGTTGCAAAATTTGTCAATTTTAAAGAGGCGGCAGAAAACGATAATCTTTATTTCTCCGGAATGAGCGCTGAAGATTTATTAAAAGAATGTTTTGACTTGAGGAGGCTGAATTATTTTAGCAGCGTTACAAAACAATTGCCACGAATAGAGAAAGTGGCCAGGTTAGTTAAAAGACAGCAAGATGGAGAATATTATGCCTGAATTTCAAAAAGATTTTGAGGATTTTATTGCCTTGTGTAACAAGTACGAATTGGAGTATCTGGTAATTGGTGGTTTTGCAGTTAGTATTTATGGTTATCCAAGAACAACAAAAGATTTGGATGTTTGCATAAATAAGACAGAAGAGAATGCAGGCAAGATTATAAAAATTTTAGATGATTTTGGATTTGGGTCTTTAAATTTCAAGATTGAAGATTTTTTGAAAGATGGTATTATTGCACAATTAGGTTATGCACCTATTCGGATTGATATTTTAAACGATTTGATTGGAATTGACTTTAGCGAGGCTTTCAGAAATAAGCGTATTGTAAATATGAACGGGGTTCCAACCAATTTTATTGGATTTGCTGAACTGATAATAAATAAAGAACAGGCGGGAAGAGACCAGGATTTACTGGATGTAAAAAAACTAAAAGAAAGAAATAAACAAAAATAGTATGACCTTTTCAAAAGAAAAACTTGATAAGGTAGCGGAGATTATAGCTCGTTACCCACAAGGCAAACAAAAGAGCGCTTTGCTGCCGGTTTTACATTTAGCACAGGAAGAATTTAATGGCTGGCTTGATACACCAGTGATGGATTATGTGGCTTCCTTACTTAGTATTGAACCGATTGAGGTGTATGAAGTAGCGACATTTTACAGCATGTATAATTTAAAGCCGGTTGGTAAATATTTGTTTGAAGTTTGCCACACAGGCCCCTGCATGGTGAATGGCAGCGACAATATTATCGATTACATAAAACAAAAATTAAACATTAAAGTTGGCGAAACTACTACTGATGGCCTGTTTACACTAAAAACTGTAGAATGTTTAGGTGCCTGTGGTTATGCACCAATGATGCAGTTGGGCAATAATTATAGGGAACATTTAACGAAGGAAAAAGTAGATATGATTGTTGAAGAGTGCAGGAATAATGCAGTAAGAAATAATTGATCCATTAATTAATGAACAATTTTATACCATATTTAAAAAACGTAACGGCGCTACCTGAATATAAAATTTTTGTAGAGTTTGAAGATGGTGTTCAGGGAATGATTGATTTATTACCTTGGAAAGGGAAAGGAGTTTTTTCATATTGGAACGATGAAGCAAATTTTAAATCTTTCAAACTAACAAGTAGTAAGAAACTGGAATGGAACGAGGAAATTGATATGGATCCAGATTCATTTTATTTGACCTTGGTAAATAAAACTTTTGAAGAATATGCCAGTGATAAGCAGCTTTTACGGTATTCTTATTAAGATGTATTTTGGAGATAATGTGCCGCCGCATTTTCATGCTGATTAGGGTGAATTCTCTGCACAAATAAGAATTGTGAACTTTGGGATCGAAAAAGGTTATTTACCTCCAAAAGCATTGGCACTAGTAGTAGAATGGGCAAGCATTCATCAATCTGAGTTGATATTAAATTGGAAAAACTTAAGTATGAATGGAAACGGTTCATCTACTAAAATTGAACCACTAAAATAAATGGGAATAACCAACGCCATATTGAAAGTAAGAGAGCATCGTAAATCAGAAAAATTTGCGGATGTAAATTTTCTGGTTGACAGTGGAGCAGTGTACAGTTTGGTTCCAGGGAAAATATTAGATCAATTAGATATTGAACCATATAAAGAAATGAGTTTTTCTTTGGCCGATGGAACGGTTTTAAAAAGAAAAGTCTGCAGTGCATATTTTGAATTGGAGGGTGAGGGAGGGCCGGCACCAGTAGTATATGGCGAAGAAGGAGATGAGCCTTTATTGGGTGCTACTACATTGGAATCCTTAGGCCTGGTTTTAAATCCATTTACAAGAACATTGCACCCAATGAGGATGCTGATGGCAAAATTGAAACCATGAAATTATTAATAAGTATTATTTTTTTATTGGCTTCAACTGTAGCGTTTACACAAACGTCAGAAGAGGCTAAATTATTAAGAACTGTTAACGAGTTTCACAAAGCTTTGGTAAATAAGAATACTGTATCTATCAATCAACAAACAGATAAAGGACTGTCTTATGGTCATAGTAATGGATGGGTACAAACAAAGGCTGACCTAATAAAAGACTTTGAAACCAATTACATAAGTTACCAGAGTATTAAGGAAGACAGTGTTACAATAACAAGGAATGGTACAATGGCGAATGTGCGATTTGTTGCTGATATCACAGCAACGATGAAAGCTGCAACCAACACATTTCATTTAAAAGTGCTGGAAGTATGGGTGAAAAAAGGCAGCAGGTGGTTGCTATTTTCAAGACAAGCTATCAGGGTTTAATTTAAAAAGGGAATGGCTTTATTATAACAAAATATTTTCTGATCAGGATTTAAGAGCATGAAAAAATTATTATTAGCAAACGCAAATGTTCCGGGCATTAGAAGCTACGAAGTGTATCGCCGGGAAGGTGGTTACCGAAGTGTGGAAAAGGCATTAAAAATGACGCCGGCAGACATCGTGGAGGAAGTAAAAAAGAGTGGACTGCGTGGTAGGGGTGGTGCCGGATTTCCTACCGGAATGAAATGGAGTTTTTTGGCAAAGCCGGAAGGCGTAGCCCGTTACCTCGTATGCAATGCAGATGAGAGCGAGCCCGGTACTTTTAAAGACAGGTACCTGATGGAATTTATTCCTCACCTTTTGATAGAAGGTATGGTTGTTGGTTCTTTCGCATTGGGTAGCAATGTTAGCTACATCTACATTCGTGGAGAGTATGCCTGGGTAACAGATATTTTAGAAGAAGCAATTAAAGAAGCAAAGCAAAATGGCTGGCTGGGTAAAAATATCCAGGGCAGTGGATTTGATTGTGAAATATATGTGCAGCGTGGTGCAGGTGCTTACATTTGTGGCGAAGAAACAGCCTTGATAGAAAGCCTGGAAGGCAAAAGAGGTAATCCCAGAATCAAGCCACCATTCCCAGCCATTAAAGGATTGTACGATTGCCCCACTGTCGTTAATAATGTGGAAACCATTGCAGCTATCGTTCCTATCATCAATGAAGGTGGAGAAGCATATTCAAAAATTGGTGTGGGAAGAAGCACAGGTACCAAATTAATTTCGGCCTGCGGCAATATCAACAAGCCAGGTATTTACGAAATTGACATGACCATCTCCGTAGAAGAATTTATATACAGCGACGAATATTGCGGTGGTATTCCGAATGGAAAAAGATTGAAAGCCTGTATTCCGGGTGGTTCATCTGTGCCTATTTTACCAGCTAATTTATTATTGACTACCGCCAAAGGCGAGAAGCGATTGATGAATTACGAAAGCCTGAGTGATGGTGGTTTTGCCACAGGTAGCATGATGGGTAGTGGTGGATTTATTGTGTACGACGAAGACCAATGTATTGTAAAAAATACCATGACATTATCCAGGTTTTATCACCATGAAAGTTGCGGACAATGTAGTCCTTGCCGGGAAGGTACCGGCTGGATGGAAAGAGTTTTGAAGAAGATAGATAGTGGCAAGGGCGAGATGAAAGACATTGATTTATTATGGGATATTCAACGGAAAATTGAGGGCAATACCATTTGTCCGTTGGGAGATGCAGCAGCATGGCCGGTAGCAGCCGCCATCAGGCATTTTAGGGATGAATTTGAATGGCATATTTTAAACCCGGAAGAATGTTTACAAAGGAATTATGGATTGGCGCATTATGCAGATGAAATTCATGTTCCGGTAACGGCTTAATTAAATTTAGAAAGAACGAATTATATGGCTGAAGAAACAAAACCAGTGCCAGCAGCAACTTTTAAAGTTACTATCGACAATATCACTATTGATGTTGCCCCCGGTACTACCGTACTAAACGCTGCCAGGCAAATTGGTGGCGATGTTGCGCCGCCTGCAATGTGTTATTACAGCAAGTTGCAGGGTAGTGGCGGAAAATGCCGCACCTGTTTGGTAGAAGTTGCAGCAGGGTCTACTGCCGATCCAAGGCCAATGCCAAAGCTGGTAGCAAGTTGCCGTACAACTGTAATGGATGGGATGATTGTAAAAAATATCACCAGCGATAAAGTAAAAGATGCAAGGGCAGGTGTTGTTGAATTTCTTTTATTAAATCATCCATTGGATTGCCCTATCTGCGATCAGGCAGGCGAATGCTACCTGCAGGATCTTGGTTACAACCATGGTAAAGAAGGTACCCGGTACGAATTTAAAAGACGCACTTTCGAAAAAGAAGACATCGGTCCATACATACAATTGCACATGACACGTTGCATACTTTGCTACAGGTGTACGTATGTTGCTGATCAATTAACTGATAAAAGATCACACGGAATATTAGATAGGGGAGAGCAGGCTGAAATATCTACCTATATTTCCAAAGCAATCGACAACGATTTTAGTGGTAATATGATTGATGTTTGCCCTGTAGGAGCATTAACTGATAAAACTTTCCGGTTTAAAAACAGGGTATGGTTTACAAAGCCGGTAGACGCACATAGAAATTGTGAAATACCAGGTTGCTGCGGTAAAACTACTTTGTGGCTTCGTGGTGAAGAAGTATTCAGGGTTACAACACGTAAAGATGAATGGGGCGAAGTACAAAGCTTCGATGGCAAGCCGGGCTGGATATGCAATACCTGTCGCTTTGATAAAAAGAAAACGAGTGATTGGGTTGTTGAGGGACTTACCAGCATCAGCAGGCACTCCGTAATTTCACAAGGCATGTATCCCGGATTGGTTATGCCGGAAGAAACCATCACCGAAGTAATGGGAGGTAGAGCGCCAAGGCTGTTAATGAACATTCATGATGAGAGTGAAGTAAACAAACCGAATGTGCATTTAAGTGAAATTAACGGGCCTGCCGATTCATCAGTTTTTGAATAGAAATTTTTATAATCGGTTTTAGGAATATCAAGTAAAAAATGAAATAATATTTTATGTTGTTAACCATCGACCTGGCTTTTGTCCTCGAAAAATTCATATTGATACTGATAGTCGTTATGTCTTCATTATTAATTGCTATGTACGCCACTTTTGGTGAACGAAAAGTAGCCGCAATTATGCAAGACAGGCGTGGACCTAACAGGGCCGGGCCTTTCGGCTTGTTACAACCTGTGGCAGATGGTATGAAGTTATTTTTTAAAGAAGAGATCATTCCCAGTTTTTCCTCTAAGTTTTTATTTATTCTTGGCCCTTGTTTAGCAATGCTTACGGCCATGATGACGGGTGCAGTAATACCCTGGGGAGATAAGGTTCATTTCTTTGGCAGGGACATTTCTTTGCAGATTGCAGATGTTAACATCGGTATTTTATATGTGTTTGGTGTAGTTAGCTTGGGTGTTTATGGAATTATGATTGGCAGTTGGGCAAGTAACAATAAGTTTTCTTTAATGGGAGGTTTAAGAGCAGCCTCACAAATTATCAGTTACGAATTGGCAATGGGTATTGCTTTGATAGCATTGCTGATGGTAACAGGTACGCTTAGCCTTAAAACCATGGTGGGCTTTCAAATGGATGGTTATTGGAATATTTTTAAACAACCGCTGGGGTTCATGATATTTTTAATCTGTGTATTTGCTGAATGTAACCGCACACCCTTCGATTTACCGGAAGCAGAAAATGAATTGATTGGAGGTTACCATACAGAATATTCATCCATGAAACTTGGGTTTTATTTGTTTGCAGAATATATCAACATGTTCATCAGCAGCTCCGTGATGGTAAGCTTGTTTTTTGGTGGCTATGATATCCCTTTTGTAAACGATACTCATTTGGTTGAAAGTATCGGCGTTAATTGGGTTGCTCTATTACATACCTTTTCGTTTTTATTAAAGGCAGCTTTCTTTCTGTTCCTTTTTATGTGGGTAAGATGGACAATCCCCCGCTTTCGTTACGATCAATTAATGAACCTTGGCTGGAAGGTATTGATACCATTATCCCTGTTCAACATGCTGGTAACAGGCGCATTGGTTTTGTTGCAACAAAATAACTGGCATTTTTAAATCATTCAAAATATATTTGCACAACTTTAAACCTTGGGCAGCTATTGAAATAATAAGTATGCAATCACTCACAAACAGAGCAAAAGCAGTTGACAGAAGGCCAATGAGCCTGCTCGAGAGGGCTTACCTGCCGGCAATTTTTAAAGGAATGGCCATTACATTTGGTCACATGTTTAAGAAAAGGCCTACCATTAATTACCCTGAACAAACCCGTCCATTCAGCCCTGTTTTCCGGGGCTTACATGTTTTAAACAGGGATGAAGAAGGACGAGAGAATTGCACAGCATGTGGTTTATGTGCGGTAGCTTGTCCGGCAGAAGCCATTACAATGGAAGCAGCCGAAAGACAAACCGGTGAAGAACATTTGTACAGAGAAGAAAAATATGCAGCTAAATACGAAATCAATATGTTGCGTTGTATTTTCTGCGGATTGTGTGAAGAAGCTTGCCCAAAAGATGCAATCTATTTAAGTGAAACGTTTGCTCCTGCCAATTTTCAGCGCAAGGGTTTTATTTATGATAAAGATGATTTATTGATTCCTCATCCAATCAACGAAAAGGAAGCATACGAAAAGGCAAGGGGAGGAAGAGTGAAAATTAAACAGTCTTAATTTTTCAGACATTTGTATTTAAACATTCATAATTCGTAATAAAAAATGGGTATAGCCGCAATTTTATTTTGGTTTTTAAGTGCTCTTGCAATTGGTGGTGCAATAATGGTAGTTGCCAGCAAAAACCCTGTTTATAGTATACTTTATCTAATTATCACCTTCTTTGCAATTTCAGGTCATTATGTGTTGATGAATGCTCAGTTTCTGGCCATTGTAAATATCATCGTTTACGCCGGAGCAATTATGGTGTTGTTTTTATTTGTAGTTATGTTGATGAATCTAAATGCGGAAAGCGAGCCTCCTCAAAAAAAGCGCTATTTGTTTTTTGCAGGAGTTATTGCTGGTTGCAGCCTGATGTTGGTTTTGGTAGCTGCATTAAAAAGCACTAGTACCTCAACGCAATTGGTACAAATGGGAAGTGGTGATGTTGGCCTGATAAGCAATCTGGGCAAAGTATTATTTACGGATTACGTTTTTCCTTTTGAGATAAGCAGCGTGTTGTTTTTGAGTGCAATGATTGGTGCGGTGGTCGTTTCAAAAAAAGAACAAGTTCATCCGGAATAGTCTGCTATAACGCATGCTGTTGTTGATTTACTGCTGATAATAATGTTGATTTAATAAATTAAGCTTAACCCTTTATATGCCTATCAATTATTACATATTCCTTTCATTGGCTTTATTCTGTATTGGCATTATCGGGGTATTAACCCGCAGGAATGCTATAATTATTTTTATGTGTGTTGAGCTAATGTTGAACGCAGCTAATTTACTGTTGGTTGCATTTTCTAAAATGCATCATCTTGCTTTAGGTGCCAACTTTCCAACATTGGCAAGTGAGGCGCAGGTTTTTGTATTTTTTATTATGGTTGTTGCAGCGGCAGAGGTTAGTGTAGGTTTAGCCATCATTGTAATGTTGTATAGAAATACGCACTCGGTTGATGTGAATTTTTTAAACAGGCTGAAAAATTAACCCCTATCCCTAAAGGGGGATTCGGGTAAGCGTATAATAATTTGAAGATTTTTTATTTAACTAAGAAGCTACACCTTTAATGTGTAGATAAAAAATCCCCCTTTAGGGGATAGGGGATAGGACTTATGAATAATTTACAAATAGTTTGGTTAATTCCTTTTTTACCATTGATTGGTTTTTTAATCAACGGCCTTGGAAGAAAATCTTTATCAAAATCTTTATCAGGCATTATTGGTAGTGGGGTGATATTGGGTTCTTTTATAATGAGCATATGGGTATTTATGCAGGTTAAAGGCGGCAATACTTATGTAGCTCACTATTATGATTTCATCAACCTGCCATCTTTAAAAATTGGCTTCGATTTTCAAATAGACCAGCTTTCTTCTTTGTTCCTTTTAATCATCACCGGAGTTAGTTTTCTTATTCATGTATATTCTACTTCCTACATGCATCAAGAGGATAGTAAAGACTTTGCAAAATATTTCTCCTACCTCAACCTGTTTGTATTTTCTATGCTACTACTGGTAATGGGAGGCAATTATATCATTATGTTTATTGGCTGGGAGGGTGTTGGATTGTGCTCTTATTTACTGATTGGCTTTTGGTTTAAAAACAATGATTATAATAACGCTGCTAAAAAAGCATTCATCATGAACCGCATTGGTGACTTTGGATTTTTGCTTGCAGTATTCTGGTTAATTGCAAAAGTTGGTACAGCAGATTATCATACTGTTTTTGAGAATGTTTCCAAATTATCTGTTACGGATGTAACAGGAATTACTATGCTGCTTTTTGTAGGTGCTACCGGTAAAAGTGCACAGATACCTTTATACACCTGGCTTCCCGATGCAATGGCCGGCCCAACGCCAGTTAGTGCGTTGATACATGCCGCTACCATGGTTACTGCGGGTATCTACATGATAGCAAGAAGTAATCTTTTATTTACCATGGCGCCCGTCACACAAACTGTAGTGGCAATTGTTGGTATGGCTACAGCTATCCTGGCAGCCAGCATTGCGCTTAAACAAAACGATATTAAAAAAGTATTGGCATACTCTACTGTTAGTCAGTTGGGATATATGTTCCTTGGCCTTGGAGTGGGTGCATACACAGGTGCAGTATTCCATGTTATGACACATGCATTCTTTAAAGCTTTGTTGTTCCTTGGTGCTGGTAGTGTAATACATGCAATGGGTGGAGAACAGGATATGCGTAACATGGGCGGATTAAAAAAATACATGAGCGTTACCCACATTACTTTCCTGTTGGGTTGTTTGGCCATTGCAGGTATGCCGCCTTTTTCAGGATTTTTTAGTAAAGATGAAATTTTAGCTGCTGCATTCGCCAATAGTCCGGTGCTTTGGGGTATTGGTGTTTTGGGAGCATTTATGACTGCTTTTTATATGTTCCGTTTATATGCCATGACCTTTTTAGGGAAATTTCGGGGCACACACGATCAGGAACATCACTTGCATGAAAGTCCTGCTGCTATTACCATTCCGCTTATAATTTTGGCTATTCTTGCAGTTGTAGGTGGCTGGGTTGGAATTCCAGAAGTTTTCATGCACGGTGGACACAGGTTGGAGGCATTTTTGGAACCCATTTTTGCAGGTAGTAATGCAATAACAACAAAGCACGAAATGTCTCATACTACTGAATATGCTTTGATGGCCGTTTCTGTTGGCGGCGCTTTGATAGCTTTAATGTATGCCTGGAATAAATTCAGTAGTTATGAAAAGACAACGACTGAAGAAACTGGCTTCGGAAAAATATTGGCCAACAAATGGTATGTAGACGAATTGTATGAAACCATTATTGTAAAGCCAATGCAATCATTTGCCGGCTTCCTTAACAATACTGTTGAGCGGAAAGGTATCGATGGTTTTGTAAATGGAATAGGCAAAGCAGTTAATTACGGCAGCCGCCAGATAAGGTTTTTACAAAGTGGCCAGGTGGGCACATATATACTGCTGATGGTAGTGGGTATTCTAATCATGTTTATTATTCAATTTCTTAGTAAATAATCATATTAATGTTCGGTAACTATATTACTATTCCGCATTTATTAATTTTTGTTCCACTGGCAGCAGGGTTAATAGCTTTTTTAATTAAGGATGAATCAAAGGTAAAAGCCTGGAGTCTTTTTGCTGCCATTGTTACCTTGGGTGTTTCTGTAGCAGGGGTTT
>JBBQEA010000028.1:0-31453 GCA_038320245.1 Chitinophagales bacterium
AACTATCAGGACTTCTAAAAACTTTCCGAACAAAAGAATTAAGCATGGTCATAATAAACGAAGAAGTAGAAATCGTAAGACAAGAAATCTATGAAAGCAAAAAGCATTAAGGTCATTTTTTACACGAATGTTTGGATTAGCTTTTTTATAGGCAATCGTCTGGCATTTATGAAAAAGTTTATTTCAAATGGACAAATTACGCTTGTTACAACAGAGCAACTTTTGAAAGAAATAAAATAACCAGCCCCCCGGAATCTAACTTGCTTAAGTATTCCCTTCCCAAACGATTAATTGATGAACGCACATTACGGTATCATTACCTTAATTGGCATGGACCGATTCCTTGCAGATATGCAGGGCAGTAAACGAGCGTTGGCCTATCTATGCTAACTGATACTCTTACAAAATAAATCAACCAACACTTACATTTTAAAAGGTTTTACCCTGTAATTCCGTGGAATGAATTTTTAATGTTTAATGTTTTTGTATTTAAATTAAACAAAACTACAAATCCGTTGTTTATAGTTATTAGGTGCTATAAAAAATGGAATTTAAATAAACACAGACACATGAAACCAATAGAAACATTATCGAACCTCCGCCTAAACGGATACGAAACCAAAGAAACAATCGATATTCTGATAGATGAAATGGGGGATAACCACGTAAGTACATCTGTAGACACGCCAATGAGAGCTGATGCTTTTGAGCTGAGCGATGAAGAGAAAATAAAGGCAATAGAGCAGCATTTTGAATCTATCATGAACATAATGGGGCTCGACCTTACAGACGATAGCTTAAAAGGTACGCCTCACCGTGTTGCAAAAATGTACATTAAGGAAATTTTTCAGGGGCTAAATCCTGCTAACAAACCCAAAATGGCGCTTTTTGAGAACAAGTATAAGTACAACGAGATGCTGGTAGAAAAGAATATTTCTTTTTACAGCAATTGCGAACACCATTTTGTACCTATTATGGGTAAGGCGCACGTTTCATACATCAGTAATGGACAAGTGATAGGCCTTAGCAAACTAAACAGGTTGGTGCAGTACTACGCCAAAAGGCCGCAGGTGCAGGAGCGACTGACCATGCAGATAGGCAAAGAACTACAACAGATATTGGGAACACAAGATGTGGCAGTAGTGATAGATGCCAAACACCTATGTGTAGCCAGCCGTGGGGTAGAAGACGATACATCCAGCACCGTAACTGCTTTTTACGGCGGTGCATTTAAACAAGAAGAAAAAAAGACCGAATTTTTAAGGTATCTGGAATTAAAAACAAATTTTTAGTTGGTTTTGTGTTTCCGGAGTTACCCAAACTGGTGCAGGTACATTTCGTCGATGCTCATAGGTAGCTAACTGGCGTAGTGTACCTTTCCCTAACGATTAATTTGATGAACGTAGGGATTAGAGGATCATTGCCAGACATCCCAACTGTCTCCCAACTGGCCCAAGTCTTATGAAGGTGGACCTTATCTGTATGAATATTCCGGACCGTGTTCTACTACCAGCCTTCGGCAACGGGTTGAACATGATCAAATATTCTACAACTAAGATTCTACAGATTACAAAAATTAAGTTGGCCAAAAGATTATTTCAAATCCTTCTAATTACTTCAATGTATCCCCTGACAATAATAGGATAGAACAGCACTAGAAAATTCACCAGCACGGATACAATACCTGCTCATCAGTTTGTGAAAAAAAATAAATCCAAATGAATAGCTTGTATGAAATTTTCTTCGGGCGGTATCTACTACATTTGCGTTTTTTGAATTCATTTTTCCACAAACGCTCGTTAGCGATAATTCTAAATGACAACTTAATGCGGACAATAACAACGACAATAATTTTCTTACTATTTCTAACGAATATCTTTGGACAAGCTACCGACAGTAAATTGAAAATTGCACATTTGACAGGTGACTTTTATGTTTTTACAGCTTATAACTTATATAAGGGTAATCCTGTTCCCGCAAACGGAATGTACCTGGTAACAAATAATGGAATAGTAATGTTTGATACACCCTGGGATACAACGCAATTTCAGCCTTTGCTTGACAGTATAAAAACCAGGCATAATAAGCCTGTGGTTCTTTGCATAGCAACCCATTTTCATGACGATAAAACTGCCGGACTTGCGTATTATCGACAACATGGAATAAAAACTTATACTACAGAACAAACTGATGAACTGAGTAAAACGAGCGGCAAGAAGAGGGCTGAGTTTTTAATTAAAAATGATACTGTATTTACAGTTGGGCAATATTTATTTGAAACTTATTATCCCGGCGCCGGGCATACTGCGGATAATATTGTGCTGTGGTTTCAAAAAGAGAAAATTCTTTATGGCGGTTGCTTAATAAAAAGTGCGGAAGATGATGACCTTGGTTATTTAGGTGATGCAAGTGTAAAAGATTATGCAACCACAATAGAAAACGTTCGGAGAAAATTTAAAAAGCCTAAATATATTATTGTAGGACATGGCGACTGGACAAACACTACATCCTTAGAGCATACTTTGCAAATGGCAAAAGAGCTCGGGTCTCGGAAACCATGAAAAATGCAAACTTTCTTCAATCAACCAACCCGGTTGTATTTAACAGAGAAGAATTTTATAGCCGGCTTCCGAAAAATATACTTGATTTTTAAATTGCAACCTAAATATAAATTAAGTACTCAGACTAAATGCCGGCGGGGTGCAGTAGGTTTGTTTGAAGGCTGACTAGTTAGAGAAACAATGGGCAGTTTTGAGGTAAGGTATGCTATGGATTTCTGCAATGACGTTCGCTGTTGGTAAGCCTTTTTAAAAATAAAAAAAGGCGGTCAGCAAATAACAGTCTGGAATATTTCTTCCAATGGTATCTGAAAAATTTTGCTTTAAGCCCTGCTTGTTGCACATGCACTCATTCAGCGATTCCTCAAACTAAAATAGCACAGCATTGATATTTCGATATTTTTTACTTTTTCTGGTACCTCAAATAACGTAACTTGATGAATATTATTCACATTTTAATTTTAATATTTATGCCAATCGTAAAAGTAATCGAAGTAATTGCCTCTTCAGAAAAAGGAATTGATGATGCAATACAAGAAGCAGTTACAGAAGCTTCAAAGACAATTAGAAATATAGATTCCGTATATGTAAAAGATATTAAGGCACATGTTAAAGATGGCAAAGTCACCAGCTACGGTTGTGTTTGCAAAATTTCTTTCAGGCTTGATTAAAATTTTGAGAAACTTTTATACTTTCAAAATAGCAAAGCTCTTTTTTTCAAATTACTATCGTATTTGGGGGCATCTGCCAACTACCTTTGCTGCAAGTGTTACTACACTGTAGCAATTAGCTTGGTTACATAAAAAAACCGGCGATGCAAAAAAGCTCCCCGGTTTTTTTATGTGTAATTTTTTATAAAGCAATTGGACAAACAACTAATGATTTAGCTGCTTTTTTCGTCTTGTTTAAATGCTTTGATGAGTTGCTATTTTAATGCTATTTCATGTGCATTAAAAAGGCAGGTTAAACAACAAAAACTTATTTATAAAAATGCTGAGATAAAGAATTAGAAACTACTTTAAACGATTGGTTTTTGTATACAATCTCATATTTATTATTGATAGCCCTGATGTTTGGATTGGATAAATGCTTTTGATTGTAAGGCGTAAGCATTTCAGTTTCACTTTCTATGTTGGCCGCTCCATCAACGGTTCTTTCAAAAACACGGTAATGAAAATGCCAGGGATTAAATTCTGCATCGTCGCCATTGGAAGTATAGCTATCGTTAAATCCTTCAAAAATGAGTTCGCTGGTATGGCCGTTATGTTTGTCCAAATGTTCTGTAATGTCAATAAATTGATTCAGTTCAGGGTCTTCGTGTACAATTCCACTATCCCATACAGTTTCTCCATTTAAAAAAATAACAAGTCTGTTGTCTACATGTTTTACATTGATCCAGTATTCTTTTTTCATGTTGTAAAAATTATTCTTTTTGTGAATTATTTTAATTTTCTTATGTGCGAAAATCAACAATCCTTCTTTAAATACAACTGATAATAATTATACCGGCATATGATATAAATCCTGCAATAGTTTTTGCTAATGACTACTAAATCATCTTAATTTCAGAGTGATTATATAATTATAACTGCGTAGTTGATAATACCAGTGAGGTTTATTTAAGAAAGTTTTACAGCATACTGACTTTATAGATGAAATGGCATTGCGATATCTCTTTGGCAAAACTGCACGATAATTATTTAATTGCCTTGTACTTTTTAAGATTCTTTATAGCTGCTTTTGTTGCCGGTTTAATACTGATGGCGGCGCCCCCACCATTGGCCAGTGTAATGGATAGTCTGCTGGTATTATCAACAATAAATTGTTCAATAACATATGCCTCCGGATTGTTGTGCCAGTGTGCGGTGGCAGCATCCCTGTAAATAGTGGCAACGTAATCAATGCCTCTATCCAAAAAGTCTAAAGGTAGTTGGGCTTTGCGACTGTTCTCGTCTGTAATGGCACCAATAAACCAGTTGGCTGTACCCTTTTCTTTCCTGGCTATGCTTATGTAATCGCCGGGTTCAGCTTCCAGGATATTGGTTTGGTCCCAATCGGTGGCTACATCTTTTATAAATTGAAAAGCATCCATTTTAGGGGCATAATTTTCCGGTAAATCAGCCGCCATTTGCAACGGACTGTATAGTGTAACATATAAGGCCAGCTGTTTTGCGAGGGTGGAATGCATCTGCCGGTCGGGTGCACTTGCTGTAAATCCTTTCATTTTAAAAATGCCGGGTGTGTAATCCATTGGCCCGCCCATCAACCGGGTAAAAGGTAAGATGGTTTCATGCTCCGGTAAACTGCCAATACTAAAGGCATTGTATTCGTTTCCTCTTCCTGCTTCGTTGGCAATCCAGTTTGGATAGGTTCTTTGCAGTCCGGTAGGCCGCACCGATTCATGCATATCTACCATCACTTTATGGTCGGCTGCTTTTTGTGCCACCCTTATATAATGATCCACCATCCACTGCCCGTCATGATGCTCGCCTCTTGGAATTATTTTACCAACATAACCTGTTTTAACTGCTGTATATCCAAAGTTGTTCATAAAGCGAAAAGCGGTATCTAACTGTCTTTCGTAGTCAGTAACCGAACCGGAAGTTTCGTTGTGCATAATGATGTTTACTTTTTTATCTGCAGCATATTGTTGCAGGGCTGCCACATCAAAATCGGGATAAGCTTTTACAAAATCAAAGGTGTTTTCTTTCCAATTGCCAAACCAATCTTCCCAACCAATATTCCAGCCTTCTACCAATACGCCCTTGATGTTGTTGGCTGCTGCAAAATCAATATATCTTTTTACATTGGCGGTATTGGCAGCATGTTTTCCATTGGGGATAAGCTTGCCGGCAGCATCTGTATTATCCGATGCATCGGAATATTTCCAGCCGGATTTTTCAGTTTGCATTTCCCACCAAACACCAATAAATTTCATTGGTTTAATCCAGTCTGTTTGCGTTAGTTTGGTAGGTTCATTTAAATTAAGAATAATTTTTGAGGCCAAGATTTCCGTAGCCTTATTGCTTACAATAATTGTGCGCCAGGGAGTAGCAAAAGGTGCATGCAGGTAGGCTTTGCTGCCGGTAGCATCTGGCACAAGGCTACTCGACAATGCAAACGTTGCTACATTCACATGCAGCTGCATGGCTGCATAATTTATCAACGCCGCTTCGTGAATATTGATATACAAGCCATCATCAGTTTTCAGCATCAGCGGTGTTTGCACGGCATAGGCATCCGGCGCCAAACGAACAGCAATATCTTTAGAATTTTTAACCAACTGCCTGTTATCAATAGCCGATAATTTGGAGCAGGTATAAGGGTATTCATTAGTATCATAATCTCCCGGTATCCAGAATGCTTTATAATCGCCTGCCAAATTAAACTGAGTTAATTCATCCTCTACTACAAAATATTTAAGATGGGGTTGTTTGGGGAACTCATACCGAAATCCTACGCCATCTTCAAACACCCGGAAAATAATATTGAGTAACCTGTTGGGACTATTTTTTTGTTTCAGATGCAGGGTTAATTCCTTGTGATGATCACGGATGGTACTTACTTCACCTAGCACAGGTTTCCAGCTGTTGTCGCTAACAGCACTATCCATACCGATTAATTCAAAGTTGGAAGAAAAGTTTTCATCGCCTGCTATTTTAAAGCCAAGAGAAGATGGCTTGATAAAGGCTTTTCCATCAAAAGAAACGGCATACAATACCGTCCCTTTTTCATTTAGTTCGCAACTTAAAGTAACATGATTCATATTTACCAGGATGGCTTTTGGCTGGCCAATTACAGGCAACATACAAATAACAGCAAGGCAGGAGAGGAGAATTATTTTTGACAGCATATCGTTTTTATTAAGGTATAAAATTACCCCTAAAATTATTATAGAATTGATATGATAATTATACAGCTGTTTCTTAAAAACAATAACCTGGTATTAACTAACCAGCAAATTATTTGTAACCACAGAATCTAATAGAAAAACTGGCATCTTGTTTAAACTACATTGATTGATTGTAATGAAGATATTTTTCCTATCTAAAACCTATTGGGTGCAGGTCGGATTGATCAGTTCCATTTTTTATGTATTGGTATGTATGCTTTAAAAGTTGATATACAAATGACAGTTTACCCTCATAGTATTTTGCTGGATAGAAGTCATAGAAATGAGGTGGAAGGCTATCAGTTCCAGGTTTATCAGTCAGGCTTTAAATCGTAAAAGATATTAATTAAATTATCTTCTCCCGGCACGGTTGCCAGCATAAATGATTTCCTTTTTTTGCCATCAATAATTTCAAGTACCGAAGTATTGGGCGGAATTGACCCCAGGTTGTCCCCAACAAATGTGATGGAATTGGGGCCGGGTTGCAAGGTAATGGTGATAAACTGTGGTTTTTTCTTTACAGGGAAACCTTTTGCAATCCATTTGCCGTTAATGTTGATAGAGATGCTGTCACCGTCCTCCACTGCATCATCCCAAATGGCCAACACCAATTGTTTGGCGGTAGCAACAACGCTGCCCAGCAGTTTTTCATTTTCCTTTAATGGTTTTATTGCAGCACCTGTTGGATAATAATCCCTGAAATAAGAACCCCTTCCCTTATCCTTTTCGCAATACAATTGTGCAATGATAAATGTAGCCGCACTGTCTTGCTTACTGCCAAAATCGAGATTTAATTTTTTATTGGCAAATTCCAGCGTAAGCTTACCCTTACCAGGAAGATCATCGCCAAAATTATCTGCAAATAGTACCAGTAAATTTAAGCCTGTATCCAGTAAAATATCTTCTGTATGTGCTTTTTTGGAGATGGTTATTCTATCGCTGTTTATTTGTCCGTTTAAAGCAACTGTAACGATATCGGTTTTTTTACTACCGGTTATATGCAGGATGCCATCCCGGGTGGGTAAAAAAATTGTATCAAGCAAACCAAAATACGCCGGCGATAATGATGAACTGATTATGCGGTTAACATCGTCGCTTTTCCAGGGCTGATCATTTACTTTGGTAAGGGTAATTTCAGCTTCTTTTAAAAAGCGTTCGAGCCGCAGGGCTGTTTCCTGCAGGAGCTTTGTAGGCAACAAGGTATCGGGCAAATAAATAAATGGCGTTTTTGATTGCATCCTGCTAATGGATAATGTGGACTGTCCTTTTAAATCTTTACTGTTATCAAAAATGCCATTTAAAAAAATGACGGTATTGCCCAGGCTAAAGGGCGTTTCAAAAAGTGCATATTTATTTTTGCTGATGCCCAATTCCCGGCTGTTCTTTTTTACCAGCAGCAATTCGTAAGCTGCGGTAAAGCTATCACAGGTTAATTTTAAACAGGCCGGGTACAGGAGGTGGTTCTCGGAAGATGCAATCTGCAATTCCATTTTTATGGGAGCCATTCCTGAGTCTTTCAAATATTCCATTTGCCAGGTGCCCGGATAATTGCTTACCTGTGCAGATAATTTAGCTGAAATAAAAAGCAACAAAAAAAGGCATGGTAGTAAGTTCCTGTTCATTGTAGCGTAAAAGCTGTACTGTTTTTAATGCGTAACAACTTGCAAACTAACGAAAGGTTTTCATCTTCCACAACCAAGGGTAGATTGGTTAGTAATATAGACCGAAATTCCCGTACTTAGAGTGGCCGATTGTAATTGCAAAGTCAGTTCAATTTTATGCTACCGTATAGTTTGTTAGCTTTTTTCCTGTTGGTAATTATGTTCCAAACTAAAAATGCAGTTAGGCATTTGCCGGATTTATTTAAATATATCTTTGTTGCAAACATCTACGCATGCAATCCAGCGATCCGCTTCATGGCAAAACATTAGAAATGATTGTTACCGAATTGGTGAATCATTTTGGATGGGAAGACTTAGGCCAGCTTATTAAAATCAATTGCTTTACCAGTGACCCCAGCATTGGCAGTTCCCTTAAGTTCTTACGCAAAACACCCTGGGCAAGAAAAAAGGTGGAGGATTTGTACATTAGAGCCATTAAATAATGCTCCCTGCTATCCTGGCGGACAATTCCATTAAATCGAGAAAAGTCAATAATGAATAATGACCAGGGGGTATCCAATAATGAAATAATCCGGCAACCGTTTCATTCGTAAAAAGATGCTCCATAGTCGATATTTAAATACCTCGCCTTAACTGAATAACATTGCACACCCTTGCACTAATTTGTTTTTAGATGATTGAAAATAAATTGTACTGCCGCTTTAAATTGCAATCAGATTATTTGAAAAGTGACTTGTATTTCTTTAATTTTTAAAAATTGGATACCATTTGGAAATGCTGTTAATAACGTTTATATTTAAGTGAGCAGACAAGCATTAAGAGGGTGTAAATCGTGGAATCATAATTGAAATTAAAATCACAAACGAAACCTTGCTGATGGCATCAATGAGCCGGGGGCGTAATCAGGTTTTAATTTTATTGTTTCACCAATTAATCACTTTTAAATGCGAGTATGAACAGACTTGAAACTGGCAGCAACGATAAAAAAAATATTGGATAGCCCGAGCAATTGCTGTAGCCATAAAATTAAAACAGTTGTATCATGATTTTATTCGCCATTTCTATTGTAGCATTTCTTTTAATATTTATATGGTATAAGGAGTCAAGAATATTGCTGATTATTTTTCAAAGAATAGTATTTCCCATACGCAAGGGAAAAGCCTTGCATATAAATAAGAAACTGAATTTTGCAGGGAGTAAAATACTTGAAAATAATTGTTCACTTATTTATGAAGAATTAAAAGAAGTTCTGGCAGTAAGTAAGCCATTGCCTAAATTTCATGAAGTAGATAAAATGCAATTTAAGATATCCTTTGATGAAGGGCCAGCCTGGCGAACATTGGTGTTGAGGGCTTATGATGGCTGGTTTACAAATAATTGTAAAATGTTTCCACAAACATGCAGATTGCTAAAGGAATTTCCGGATGTAACTACCGCCATGTTTTCTATATTAGAACCTCATGTTAAAATACCGCCCCATACCGGAAAGTGTAGCGGGATATTGAGATATCATCTTGGTCTGTTGGTTCCGGCTGCCGATGGCTGCTTCATTGAAGTAAATGGAGAAAAGTATTTTTGGAAAGAAGGAGAAGGAATTATTTTCAATGACACTTATATTCATTCTGTTACCAACAACACCAACGAGTACAGAATCGTTTTATTTCTGGACATTACCAAACGTTGTTCTTATATTGTTAAAAAAGTAAATCAACTCATTTTGTATTTAATAAGAGTATCTCCTGTTTTTAAAAGAGCTTTAAAAACCGGCGTCATCAATGAGGTTTAAGAAAAATAATTATAGTTGTTTGCATACAAGATAAATAGCCTGCATCGATAAGATATGTAGCGGGTGTATAGCGGAAACTGCCGATACCAGCAGGTTTGAATTAATTTGATGGAGACTTTATGTTGTCAATATGTTTTCTGCTTAGCTGATATCCAACTGTTGGTGCCATCATAATTATTCACCTCGTGAATTATCCAACAAAGAACCGTATACATAAGTAGCCAAAGCAGTGATGGATGCTTTAAGCATTGGAAATGATAACCTGGTTATCGCTGGCTGTTGACACCCGCAATTCACTAATATTTCCTTCCTGTTTATGATAGCAATTTGTGCTGCTGGTATTTTTATTTAGCCACTTTGTTAGCTGTTTAAATACCAAATAGAAATATTGAGAACTGTGGCAAACGTTACCCAAAGCAAATAAGGTATTTGCAGATAAGCGGCCACAGGTTTTATCTTTTTAAAAACTGTTATCATATAGATGATTAAAAACCACATCAACAAAATGTCAAGCACAGAAATGGGCAGCGTATGAAGAGAAAAGAATAAAATGCTCCACCAAAAATTCAAAAATAACTGAATGCCAAAAATGGCCAATGCCTTTTGCCGAAGTATTGTCTTTGGTGAATTCCAAATCAAAAACAAAGAAATGCCCATCAGAATATACAAGGTTGTCCAAACGGGTGCAAACAAATAAGCTGGTGGATTGAATGATGGCTTTGCCAAAGCGCTAAACCATGCTCCGCTCGTTTCATTCTTTACAAAATAACCGGAGCCACCACCTACAATAAGTGGAAGGACTAAACTGAAAATTAGTTTTAAAATTGCCTGCCTGTTTAATTTCATTTATTGGTATTTTTTTTATTTCCAAATGCCAGGTGTCCCAAAATTCATCTCCATATTAAGATATTATTTACACACGACTATTTCTCATCGTCCAACATCATTATATGAAATAGTAACATTGGTGATTTCTGTCGATAAATTTTGATATGAATTATCAAATTCCATCGTTTTAATTTCGCTTGTTGCAAAATTTTCAATTTTATTTAACTACATATTTTCAGGATGATTACTCTCATACCTATTTAGTATTGCAACCAATGACTCGTAATAAGCGGCTAAGGTTTTAACTGTTATTTCCGGATTTTCCTGGTCGGGAACAGTTATCGGCATTTCATTTAGATATTTCAGTAATTCAGGATCCCTTTCTCTGATCTTGTTAGTAATACCTACAATCATTTCGTTTAATTCCAGTTCATTTTTCATTTTATTTATTTAAAAAGTTATCGGCTATTAAATTATTATCTGTCAGCAAATAGATAAATAGTTTTTTGATTGTTAAAAACCAGCCTGTTTATTTACAGAATGGTAATAACAAAAATAGGTACAGCCGAAACAATTTCCGTTAAAAGTTTTAAATTTATTAAGCTGCCATTTTAAGTATAGACTTACATTGTTTCACACATTTTCTACAATTTGCAGCGCTGGTTTTACAATGCTCCATGTGGGCATGTTTCTCACATTCTTCCGCACAGGCAGTGCAAATTTCAATACATTCCTGGTATAGCGCACCAATGTGTTTGTTGCCCGAACTTAACATATTGGCGGCAGCAAAGCAGATAATTGCAGACTCATGATTGAGTTGAATGCAACGAATGTGCTGCGTTACCTCAGACGAATGCAAACATTCATAAGCACAATGGTTGCAGGCAGCGGCGCAGGCCAGGCAGGCATCTATACATTTTTTAAAATCGGGATTATTCATTTTATAAAATTTGAGCTGGGAGCAATTAAAATTTGTGCCGCTTGTTTAGATTAATAAAAGTATGTTAACTAGCTGATACGGATTAGTTTTTTATTTACAAATTCTTCAATACCCAACTCAGACAATGCTCTTCCATTGTCCGAACCTTTGATGCCGCTAAATGGTAAATAAGCTTTCAGTTTATAATCTGTTTGCTTCCATTTTTCATAAGAGCTTGCTGCCTTTGCTACTGCTTCATCAACCTGGCTATCTGTCAATTCTTCAAATGACTGTTTCATTTTATTTGTATTGGGATTAACTGTTTGAATGGACATGTGTAAATTGTTTTTTGAATGAAAATAAATGTTGAAAATTACTTTGTAAAGTTGGCCAGCCTTATCATTAAAAATGTTACACAACTTTTTTAAAAAATTGTATTATTCACACACTAGACTTTTACTGCTACCTACCAAGAGATTAAATGACATAGTATTCTTGTGAACTAAAAGGCGAGTTCTTCAACTACCGTGCCCGCCGGCAAGGGCGGGTTCATAGTTCCCTGTTCGATATGTAGGATTTACTGTTTAATATTTGGAACTGCTGTTTATAGGGTATATATTTGAACTGGTTGAATTATAGCGAACAGCATGAAGGTTATCATTAGAAATTATTACAATTAATATGTTTAAGAAGTATAGAAATTGGCACAAAAACCTGAGACCTTTAACGAGGTTACTTTTATCATTCATGATGAATTGGATTTTTTGGTTGACCGTAAGGATTATTGAAGAGAAGTTTTTCTTTGATGAACACCGGTCATGGAGTAATCATATATTTTATGCCATGGGGATGTCTTTTGTTATGACCATATTCTTCAATTGGAAAGAACTAAAAACGATTGTTAAACGCAATCGGGACAACGCACCGCCAAAGACAGAACAGGTCTAATTATACTGTGACAAATTATAAAAGCCGTATGCCTGCCCCATTTTGTAACCCCGAAATTCTTTTAAACCATATACTTCTTTTGCAGAAATTGTTTTTGCTAATAAATCTAAAGGGCGATTGTAACAATTTGTTTTGAACAAATTTTTTTGATCACGGTGATTTATTTAAAAATACAACTTCTGTCTATCTCCGGTACAACCCTTTAGTGAATCCTGTATTTATAGCTTGTACATATCATATTTGTAGCTGACTATCCTCATACAATCACCCAACTGGTTTTTTTACTTTGCAGAAAAATCTGTAATGCTAAAGTATATGCTGGCATTTATTATCCTTATCCATGGCCTCATTCACGTGATGGGATTTGCCAAAGCTTATGGCTATGCTAATATCACACAACTCAATAAAGAAATAACAAAACCCATGGGCATGCTTTGGTTGCTGACTGCATTGTTGTTTACAGCTGCCGTTATTTTATTTATTATGAAAAAAGATTCCTGGTGGATACTTGGATTAATAGCTGTATTACTTTCTCAAGCACTAATTTTCACTTTTTGGAAAGATGCAAAATATGGCAGCATTGCAAATATTATCATACTTGTTGCCATTGTTGCGGCATGGGGTAGCATACAATTTGAAAATACTTTCAGGAAGCATGTACAAACAAATTTTGTTACAAACAACTCAATTTCATCTGCTGTAATTACAAAAGCAGATGTTCAATTGTTGCCCGACCCTGTTAAAAAATACTTGTGTTATTCCGGCGTACTAAATAAGCCCAAAGTGAAAAATATGCGGATTGTATTTAAAGGAGAGATGAGGGATAAAGGAAAAGAATATTTTCCTTTTATTTGTGAACAATACAATTTTTTTGATGAGCCAACCCGGTTGTTCTTTATGAAAGCTACTATGTTTGGGATTCCCGTTCCCGGATATCATCATTATATTAATGCGAATGCCGTGATGGATATCAGGCTGTTTGGCTTGTTTCCTGTTGTGCAGAAAAGTGGCGAATTGATGAATAAAGTAGAAACTGTAACACTCTTTAACGATATGTGCCTGATGGCCCCTGCAACATTAATTGACAAACGAATTACGTGGCAAGCCATTGACAGTAATTCGGCAAAAGCTACTTTTACAAACCATGCAATTACAATATCAGCCATTTTATATTTTAATGAACAAGGCCAATTAATCGATTTTATTTCCAACGACAGAGACGTAAATCACTATCCATTTTCTACACCTGTGCGTAATTATAAAAATATAAATGGCATAAACATTATGACTTACGGAGAATCCGTGTGGCATTATCCTGATGGAAAATTTAATTTGAAAGAGATTGAATACAATGTATCGGCATTTAAAAGATAAAAATTAATACTGAAAAAAGTATGCTGCCGTGCTTACCTACAGGGAATCTGTTGCAGCTGTTTTACATTTGCCACAGTGCATAGTCCTGAAATTGATTGACTGCAAATCATCCAAAATGCATCTTTATATCTTCACAAAGTTCATCTTCATCAATTGTTCATTGTCAGCATTATTGATGTAGTTTTTGTACTTAATACCGATTATACGCTGGTGTTAGTCCAATCGGTATTTACCAAATCCCTTTACACTGCGCCATAGCACATAATTTCAGCCAGTACACATTAGCCTATAATGAAATTATATTTGGTATAACTTACATTTTTATTAGCACTATTTTTATCAGCATTAAAAAGACAATTTTGCTGCCTTTCAAATTTCAAATATCCTAAAGTGAATAAAGGGATTTATTTTATATTTAGCCGTGTTACAAGTTGTTTTGTTGCTGTATGTATTTGCGCTATTGCAAGCGCACAATTGTGTAACGGCAGCCTGGGTGATCCTGTAGTTAATATTACTTTCGGAGCTGGTGTGGGCCCGGGGCCTGCACTATCTGCTGCAACAACCAATTACCGGTATACAACAGATGCCTGTGCTGTAAATGGTTTCTATTCACTTTTAAGCAGGGGTATTGAATGTAATTATGGATGGCATGTTTTACCCGGTGATCATACAGGCAATACCAATGGATATTTTATGCTGATAGACGCCTCTTTTGAGCCAAGTGATTTTTACGTGGATACAGTAAAAACTCTTTGTGCAAATACTACCTATGAGTTTGCGGCATGGATGCTGAACCTTAAATACGTAGTTCAGGGAACAAGGCCTAATATTACTTTCAATATTGAAACAGTAACCGGGCAGGTTTTAAAAACGTATAATTCCGGCGACATACCGGTTGAGCAAACCATCAACTGGAAGCAGTATGGTTTTTATTTTACAACCCCTTTAAATGTTTCTGCCATTGTTTTACGAATGACCAATAATGCACCCGGCGGAGATGGAAATGATCTGGCATTGGATGATATTACCTTTCGCCCCTGTGGCCAATTAATTACAGCCAGTGTACAGGGATTGACCAACGATACAATTGATGTATGTGATGGTAATAGCAATTTGTATTCGTTCAACGCAGCTGTTTCATCTGGCTATAGTTTGCCCGTTTACCAATGGCAATTGAGTGTCAATAAAGGAAGCAGCTGGAATGATATTGCTGGTGAAAATAATATTATTTTTAATCGGCAGCCAACTGCTGCGGGCAATTACTGGTACCGCTTTACGGTAGTTGAATCAGGCGCAGGCAATGCAGCTACCTGTCGCATTGCCTCCAATATCATCATCGTAAACGTACGTCCCAAACCATTCGTAGATGCCGGTCCAGACAGGATATTGGTTACTGGAAATTCGGTTACGCTGGCAGGAAACGTGGAAGGAGAAAATATAACTTACAGCTGGTGGCCGCAAAATTTTATTGATAATATTAATATCTTAACTCCATCAGTTTCGCCTGTAGAGGATATCAGCTACCTGCTTTCTGCAAGTTCTGCATTTGGCTGTACCAACACGGATCAGGTACAGGTGAAAGTTATAACCGGCTTATATATTCCATCGGCATTTTCGCCGAATGCTGATGGGATAAATGATACCTGGAAGATTCCATTTCTTGATCCTGCTTATCAATACAGCGTGCAGGTGTTTAACCGGTTTGGGCAAACGGTCTACCAGGCATTTAACGAAGTGGTGGAGTGGGATGGAAAGCTTAGCGGAGTGCTGCAGCCTACCGGCACTTATGTTTACCTGGTTACGCTTAAAACAACTAATTTTAAAATAAAAGGTACGGTTACTATTATCAGGTAAGCCATATTGAAATAGGGAAAACAGATTTAAGCTATTGATAAAATGGATTCAATTCAATATCCAATTTCATTTTTTGGAATACAGAAATTTATAGTATGCTGGTGAAACGGAAGCTGTGTGCAGGTGCCAAAACACTAGCTAATCTCAATTTAGTATAATGTTATTATCTTGTAGATGGCATATTTAAATAATTTTGATCAAAGGCATCGTCAGTAATTAAATTTCTATACTTTTATTTTACCGCAAGGTGCTAATCAATTTTTACTATGTACTCATCAGTATAATTTAAATTAACTAATTCGATGACAAAAAAGACTTTTGTATTAACTGTTTTTATCTGCCTGAAATTTTTTTTACAATTCTTTTTAATCAGCCCTGAGTATGAATTGCAACGGGATGAATATCTCCACCTTGACCAGGCCAATCATTTAGCATGGGGCTATTTTTCTGTTCCACCTTTTACCTCCTGGATATCCTGGATTATACAGGCTTTAGGCAACGGAGTGTTTTGGGTAAAGTTTTTTCCGGCTTTGTTTGGTGCGTTAACAATTGTAGTTGTTTGGAAAGCAATAGAAGAATTAAAAGGCAATCTATTTGCTTTAATTTTAGGAGCAACCTGTGTATTGTTTTCTGCTATGTTGCGTTTAAATTTATTATACCAGCCTAACTCATTTGATGTATTTAGCTGGACAACTTTTTATTTTATTCTTATTAAATACATCAATACAGAAAAACCCAAATGGATTTATATTGCCGCAGTTGTATTTGCTATCGGCTTTTTAAATAAATACAATATTATCTTTTTACTCATCGGACTTTTTCCGGCAGTTTTATTAAGTGAACACCGAAGGGTTTTTGCGAAAAAGGAATTCTATTATTCCATCCTGTTGGCACTGCTACTTATTTTGCCCAACCTTTTATGGCAATTCAACAACGATTTCCCCGTTATGCATCATCTTAAAGAGTTAGCAGCTACACAGTTGGTTAATGTAAGCCGGTGGGGATTTTTAAAAGATCAATTATTGTTCTTCATTGGGGGTATGCTGGTAATAATTGCCGGCCTTTTTGCGCTGCTGTTTTACCCTGCCTTTAAAAAGTACACGCTATTTTTTTGGACGATGGTATTTACGCTTGTAATTTTTACTTACCTAAAAGCCAAGAGTTATTATGCTATAGGTTTGTATCCCATCTATATTTCTTTTGGCTCAGTTTTTTTGGCAGCTCTCTTACAACGTGACTGGAGGAAATATTTGCAGCCGGTTTTTATTTTAATTCCTGTTCTGTTTTTTATTCCGATGTACCGTGTGTTGTTTCCCAATAAATCTCCCGACTATATAATAAAAAATCCAAAGGCTTACAAAGACGTTGACTTGCTTCGTTGGGAAGATGGCAAAGAACATTCTTTACCACAGGATTTTGCAGATATGCTTGGTTGGAAAGAACTGGCAATAAAAATGGATTCCATTTGCGCTGGCTTACCAAACCTGGATAATACATTAATTCTTTGCGACAATTATGGTGAGGCGGGATCCATCAATTATTATTCTAAAAATAAAAAAATTAACGCAACTTCCTTTAATGCAGATTACATCAACTGGTTTGATTTGAATCAAAAAATAACCGACGTAATACTGGTGAAAGAAGCAGATGATGAGGACAAAAACAGGCAGGTAGAAATACCCTTATTCGACAGCGTTTATTTAGCAGATAAGCGAATTAATCAATATGCAAGAGAACAGGAAATTTCAATTTATGTGTTAAGAGGAGCAAAGGTTGATGTAATGAAGCGTATAAAAGACGAGATTGCTCAAAAGAAAAAAGATCAGTTTTAGTTAGTATTCAAAACAAGTACCTATGCATTCTCATACTTTTTTTTAAAACCAATGAGAAGAAAATATCTATCCTTGATACTAACTGCGTTTTATAAAAAAGGAATATCACTTTGCCAGCTTTTAATTGAATATTATCACAATAAAAAAATCATCACCTGCTTATGAAGAATATAATTTTAATAATTGCCATCTCATTGAGTGCCGGTGCAATAAATGCTCAGCCCCCAATCAGTGATTATCTATCTGCTCCTTTTCCGTCCAACCTTGTAAGTAGTAAAGACGGCAAAACGATTGCATGGGTATTCAATGATAAGGGTTCACGGAATATTTATATGGCCGATGCAGCTGGCAATAATGTAAAGCGCATTACAAATTTTTCCGGCGATGATGGCATGGAGCTAGGCGATATTCAATTTTCCCCAAATGGAGAACGAATTATTTTTGTGCGTGGAAATCCGGCAAACAGCAAAGGTGAAACAGCTAACCCTGCTTTACTACAAACATCTACAGAACGAATTATTTATGGCATCAATAATACAGGCGGAGAATTACAAAAAATCGGCAGCGGTACAGGCCCGCAAATATCTCCGGATGGAAAGTTGCTTGCATTTATTTCTGGCGGACAAATATGGCTTGCTTCATTAACGGATACTGCTGCCAAGCCTCAAAAACTTTTTCAATCAAGAGGCAGTCAATCCGGAATACAATGGGCACCGGATGGGCAGGCAATTAGTTTTGTCAGCAACAGGGTTGATCATTCTTTTATCGGGCTTTATCAAATGGCCAGCAAAGCTGTGCAATTTATTGAAACAAGCATGGACCTCGATGACTATCCAGCATGGTCACCTGATGGCAAGCAGATTGCATACATACGAATTCCAAACATCCACAACGAGTTGCCTTTTACGCCGGTTCGGGAATCAAATCCATGGAGTATCCGTGTGTATGATATTGAATCCGGTAATGTAAAGGAAGTATGGAAAGCTTCTACTGGCCGAGGCAGCGTATTGTTCACCGAACTTCCTGTTGGTAACAAGTTACTTTGCTGGGGCGCCAGCCAGCAATTGGTTTTTCCTTATGAAAAAGATGGATGGGTTCATTTGTACGCACTCGACAAGGGTAGTAAAGTTCCCCGGCTATTAACTCCCGGAAATGGGGAAGTGGAAAATGTAAATTTGTCCGCAGACAGGCAAACAATTTATTATACTACCAATATTGGTGATATTGATCGCAGGCATATATGGCAGGTTGATATTGCATCAGCAAAAGCTAAACAAATAACCACAGGAAAAGAAAATGAATGGTGGCCGGTGGAAACTGACTATGGATTTGCTTTTTTACATTCATCGGCTACAACTCCGGCATGGCCTGCGGTATGGCAAAATAATGTTAAGCAGAATGTGGCCAATGATCTTTTCCCAAAAAGCTTTCCTGCTAACCTTGTTGAGCCGACGGCAATAACTTTTACAGCTAGTGATGGTTTTAAAAGCAATGCACAACTTTTTCTTCCTGCAAATTATGATGCTGCTAAAAAATACCCTGCTGTTATTTTTTTGCATGGGGGCTCCAGAAGGCAAATGCTGCTGGGGTTTCACTACTCCCAATACTATTCAAATGCTTATGCATTTAATCAATACTTTGCGCAAAATGGTTATATCGTAATTGCATTAAATTACCGCAGCGGCATTGGCTATGGCCTCGAATATAGAGAAGCATTAAATTACGGTGCAGCAGGTGCAAGTGAGGTAAAGGATTTGTTGGGTGCAGGTGTTTACCTGCAAAAGCGAAAGGATGTAGCTGCCGATAAAATTGCATTATGGGGTGGCTCCTACGGTGGGTATTTAACAGCACATGGGTTGTCGCAGGCGCCAACTTTATTTGCCACTGGCGTTGATATACATGGGGTACATAACTGGAATGATGAGATACCTACATTTGCCCCCTGGTATGATTATGCAAAATTTCCGGAGATGGCAAAATTAGCCTTACAATCGTCTCCTGTTTTTCATATTAAAAACTGGAAGGCACCAGTATTGTTGATACATGGCGATGATGACAGGAATGTACCATTCAGTGAATCTGTAAATTTTGCGGAACTTTTGCGTAAACAAAAGGTAACTGTAGAACAGCTGATACTTCCGGATGAAGTCCACTCTTTTTTATTGCACAAAAACTGGATTAAGGTTTACGAAACCAGTTTTGAATTTATAAACAGGCATTTGAAAATTAAGTGATAAAAAGTAATTGCTGATATCAGGATGACGATAGCGGAGCATTGAAATCGGGCAAATCCACAATTATATTCGACAGTTTTTCTACCCTTACAGGTTGATTAATAAGCTGGTTTATTATACTTTTAAATTGCACTTTTCAGTATAATATTTCACTGCCAGCAAGATTAATAAACAATGTGATAAAATTATATAACAGCCAGAAAGTCGTCAAATAAATCTACCCTGTATCAGGTATGCAAATTCTGTAAACCGCTTAGCAAGCCAAATACTTTCAACAACCATATTACAACAACGATTATCACAACGGCGTTTAAAATACTCTTGATACTTCGCTGCATGGGAATGTAAGTATTAATAAGCCACAACAGCACTCCAACAACAATCAAAACAAGGATAATGGTTAAAATAGGCATTTGTAAAATTATAAGTTGCAACAACATCGCTGCATAACAAATGTCAAACTCTTTTATAAAATTTTGTTGTATAAGTCAACTGAATCCTTACATATATCACACATTCTATAAGTTACTAAATACTTAATACTTAAAAACTTTCCCATTGGCCATTACCTGTTGTGTGGCAATGTCAAAGCTGGTTTTGTAACCTGTTCTTACTGCTGCATTCGTCATGATGTTTGCAATGGAATGCTGGTATCCTGCTTCCACAGGTGCATTGGGTTGCTGGCGGCTGCGGATGCATTCCATCCAGTTACGCATGTGGTTACTCGTCAGATTATCGGCACCGGTGTTGGCAGATGCAACAATCTTTGGAGAGTTATCTGTTAAAGTAAAATCGGGCAACAGGTTTGCTTTCATATTCATTGCAGCAGCCATATTTTCTGTAAGCCCGCCCTTGGGTGAAACCTTGTTGGTATTCAAATTTAATTCGCCTCCGTTGGAGTAATAAATTTCGGCAGGGTTTTCCGTTCCGTTGTGCATACGGGATGCAAAGGAAACCTGGAAGCCGCTTGTGAGATCATTGTCCGGACCATAATCAAAAACCGCCATGGTGGTGTCCCAGTTTTTTCTTCCATCTTTCCACATATAAATACCGCCGTTTGCCACCACACTCCGTGGATGTTGCAAGCCGGTAAACCAATGCACGGTATCTATTTGGTGGCTCATCCATTGCCCCGGCATGCCGGAAGAATAGGGCCAAAACAACCGGTACTCAAGGTACTTGCGTGGATCAAATGATTCGTAGGGACGGTTTAATAAAAAGCGCTTCCAGTCAAGATCTTCTTCCTTACATTTTTCCACCAGTGCAGGTCGGCGCCAGCGTCCGGGCTGGTTTACATTCCAGGTTAATTCTACCATAGTGATCGGACCAAACTTTCCCTGCTGTATAAAATCAGCCGCAGCTTTATAGTTGCCGCCACTTCTCCGTTGCGAACCAATTTGTACAATTCTATCGGTAGACCTTACTGCTTTTAAAGCCGCCGCCGCATCATCCATCGTTTCTGCAAAAGGCTTTTCTACATACGCATCTTTGTTGGCTTTCATCGCCTCAATGCAATGCAGTGCATGTTGAAAATCGGCTGTGGCAATTATCACCGCATCTATATCTTTTGTGTTGTACAATTCATCATTGTTGATGCAGGCTTTCACATCATGCCCCATGGCATTTTTTAAAAAAGATTCACCTTCCTGCCGGCGGATTTTCCAAATATCCGAAACGGCAACAAAATCAAAATTCAACTCTTTGTAATGATTTAAAAAACAGGGAAACAAGGTCTGCCTAAAACGATCAGAAAAGCCTACAGCTCCCAACCGAACCCTGTCGTTGGCTCCTAAAATATTTGCATAGCTTTTGGCACTAAAGCCTAGTGCACCCATATAGGTGCCAGCTGCAGCAAGTGCAGATTGTTGGATGAATTTGCGGCGTGATGACATAGTGGTGATGGTGAATGGTGAATGGTGAATGGTGAATGGTGAATTGTGAATGGTCAATGGTGAATAAAAAGTAAAAAGCCAAAAGTGAAAATTAAAAGTGGAAATTAAAAATAAAAATATAAGAGTTTATAATGGATTGTGTAATCAATTATAAACTATCAATTATCAATTATTCAATTATCAATTACTGTTTTCATTTCTTTAATTTTTATACTTCTGTAAGATACTTCGTCGCCATGATCCTGCAATAGAATATGGCCCTTGTATGCTTCGCCAAAATTCTTCCAATGGGCGTATTTACTAATAGCAACCAGGTCCCGGAATTCTTTGGAACCTCGTATGTATTCCAGCACTTTTATTCCATTTAAATAATGTTCTACCTTATTGTTTGGATACACAACAACACGTCCTGTATTCCAGGCACCGATGGGGTGTATAAATCTTTTTTGTTTATCGGCTTTTATCAGGTCGTACAGCGAAGCCAATGTTCTGTTGCCATCACGTCCCATTTTGGCATCGGGATGCAATGTATCATCCAGCACCTGGTATTCCAGTCCAATTGCAGAACTATCGGATTTCTCCAGCAGGGTTACAAAATATTTTACACCACTGTTTGCCCCGGGCGTTAATTTAAATTCAAATGATAAATCAAAAGCAGTGTATTCCTCTTTGGTAACAAGGTCACCACCGCCGCCAGCCTGTCTGCCATCAGAGGATAAAACGGTGATACAACCATTGCAGATATCCCATCCTTTTTCCGGAAAGTGATCTTTAAATGCCCTTACCCATCCCTTATTGGTTTTACCATCAAACAATAACTTCCAGCCATCTTTTTTTTCATAACTGGTTAGCGTATTGCTTGCAAGGTTGGCCACATAAATATTTGCGGGAAATGGAGTTGGTTTGATGTCGGTTGTTTTTATAACAATATTTTTAAAACATACTTTTTTGCCAGCATGGCTTTCCGATGCAATGGCATGTACCTGCAAGCCAATGAATCCTTTTGTATCTACCGTATCAACTACATATGCAGCCGCTATTCCGTTAACCCATGTTTTTGTTTCGTTGCCAATACATTCTATTTTAAGATGATTGTATTCACCGGTTTTGTATGCATGTTGCGCTGCTGCGTTCAATTGCATGGGATATAGCCATTCTCTTCGGCCTTCATCATAAATACCGCCCGACCATCGGCGCCAGCTTGGATCAACTTCGCATTGTCTGCCATAGACTTTACCCTTACCATTATTGGCATTCGCATCAAAATGACTTCTTGTTTGCACACCGGAATTGCCTTCTTCATCTTCTACAAACACATCCAGTTCCAGCACAAAATCTCCATACTCTTTTTCCGTTACCAGGAATGTATTACCGGTATTGGCAACAGTGCTGCCCATGATGATGCCGTCTTTTATGGTAAAGGTTGCTTTTCCGCCCAATGTTTTCCAGCCAGTGAGGTCTTTGCTATTACAGAGCTTAGTCCATCCTTTATTGCCTTGGGCAAATGTTGCAAAATTTATAAACAGGATACTTGTAAAAAGTAGGTGGTTACATTTCATCGTTATTTATTTTTTCTGAGAAGGGAACTGTAGATAGCAAGTTATTGTTTTTGAGCTTACACAATTTAAATAGTTTTTAGATTTCAATAACAAAAATTCGACTTGTCCAACTTTATCAAAATGTATCTTTTTTAAATCCATTCAATTACCTTCAAATAAATTAAACGTAATTTTATAAGATAAAAATTGCTAAAATAAACCATCATGAAAAATTTTCTCCTCTTGCTTATCTGTAGTTGTTGCTTCGCAACCGTGTCCGCACAAAAAGTTTCAAAAAGTATTGCTGTGCCGGACAGCAAACAAAAAATACAGATTGTTGAAACGGCCTGCGGTGAATGTCAGTTTCACCTAAAGGGCAAAAGTTGCGACTTGGCTGTCCGCATTAATGGCAAGGCTTATTTTGTAGATGGCACTTCTATAGATGATCATGGTGATGCGCATGATACAGAAGGTTTTTGTAATGCTGTCAGCAAAGCAGAAGTGCAGGGGAAGGTTGTAAATAACCGCTTTAAGGTTACATATTTTAAGTTGCTGCCTGCGGAAGAAGTAACAAATAAACAGTAGGAAGAAGCAGCCTAAATGGACTCACTTTATGTATGAAAAGCTAGCCATAACTGTAATTGGTGCCTTTAGTATATTACCACTTTCCTTTTTACTTTCAAATACTCCATGTGTTTTATTTAAAAAAGGGCGCTTTCATTTTTATCCTAAAGATTCTAAAATCCATTATGTAGTAATAAGAGAGGATTCTTTGCAATCTGAAATTAATTTAAAAACAGGCGATACGTCTTTTTGGAAAATTAAGTGGTTATCAGATTGCGAATTTAACTGTTCCTATATTTCGGGAATAAAGAGTAGTTCAAAAGCAGAGCAGGATTTTTTTAATAAATCTATTTTAAGGATTTCTATAGTTGATGGATCAAAAGACTATTATGTGTATGATGCTTTATTTCAGTCTGGATCATTTACCAAACAATTTAATGATACAATGTGGCTCAGGGAAAAATAAAATATGTCTATTTCTTTTGTTTTAAAATAGCTTCACTACAAATCTCCCAAAACACACAGCAAACAACAATACAACATAAAAAAAAACCGCCAGCAGCAGCTATTGAATTTGCAAATTTGTCAATCTTTTCTCAAATAAGAATAGTAACGATTTCCTATCCGCTGAAATCAATCAGTACCGTAAGTAATTACAATCAGTTGCATCAACAAATAGGTTAGGTATCTTTATTGCAGGCCAATAGGGTATTTAATTTAACTACAGCAGCAATGAATATTGTATACTACAATTTACCGGTTCAGGAAGTGATTACTACACTTAAAACTAACCGAAGTGGTTTAACTCAGGAGGAAGTAACCATTCGACAAAAAGAGTTTGGCCTTAACAGCATTCCTCAACCGAAGTCAGTTTCACTGTTACAATTATTTTTACGACAGTTTTTTAGTCCATTGATATATGTATTGATTGCAGCGGCTATTATTTCAGTTTTTACCGGCGATACAAAAGATGCCATATTTATAACCGCCATAATAGTAATCAATGCCATCCTCGGCACTTACCAGGAATGGAGGGCAGAAAACAGTGCGCTTGCATTGCGGAACCTGGTTAAAATAAGCTGCAGGGTAAAGCGGGATGGAGGCATTCATCAAATCGATTCAGAACAATTGGTTCCGGGTGATGTGGTGTTGTTGGAATCGGGATTTAAAGTGCCGGCAGATTTAAGACTGATAGAAGTTATTGACTTGTCGGTAGAAGAAGCCTTGCTAACAGGAGAATCTGTTGCGGTTAATAAAAATACAGATCCTTTAAAAGGAGGAGAGGAGCTTGCCATCGGCGACAGGGTAAATATGGCTTTTGCGGCTACAACCGTACAAAAAGGCAGGGGAACCGGCGTAGTAACTGCTACAGCCGCACTTACGCAAATAGGCCAGATTGCAGATTCTTTGCGTACCACCGTATCTGAAAAACCACCACTTATCAACAGGATGGAATCTTTCTCTAAAATGATCAGCATTGTTTTACTCGTCATTTGTATCATACTTGGTTTTATAGGATATGCCGAAGGAATGCCTGCAGCAAAAATTTTCTTTTTAATGGTGGCAGTGGGTGTTTCTGCCATTCCGGAAGGTTTGCCTGTGGCGTTGACGGTTGCCTTATCTATCGGCACCCGGCGCATGGCTAAAAAAAATGTTATTGTACGTAAACTGCCTGCTGTAGAAGGGTTGGGCAGTTGCACGCTGATTGCTTCTGATAAAACAGGAACGCTCACCTTAGATCAGCAACTGGTACAAAAAATTTGTTTGCCGGGTAATAAATTCTACAATGTAACCGGGCAGGGCTACAATGGGGAGGGCAATATTATGGATGGGGAGCACAAGCTAACGGACATGACTGTTGAATTGCACCGGTTTATTTTAGCCAGTATTATTTCTAATGAAGGCATACTGCGAAAAATTAAAGCCGGCTGGGAACACTCCGGCGATGCAGTAGATGTTGCATTGAGGGCAATGGCTTACAAAATTGGTAAAGATCCCGGTTTTTTTAAACAGGATACTGAAGTTGTTGAGCTGATTCCCTATGAATCGGAACGACAGTATTCGGCAGTGTTTTTTAAATACAAAGGCGCTTTACATTTTGCCATGAAAGGTGCAGTAGAAGTTGTGTTGCTGCAACTACCGGAAGCTGAACGAGTAGCTATTGCTGCTACTGCAGAACAAATGGCCTCAGAAGGTTTAAGGGTACTGGCGTTGGCGGGTAATTCAGTTGAAGTTGCCAGTATTGATCAACTGCCCCGGTTAGAATTAATTGGTCTTATAGGAATGATAGATCCCTTGCGGCCCGAGGCCAAAAACGCAGTGCTGGAATGTAAGCAGGCTGGTGTAGAAGTAGTGATGGTAACCGGGGATCATCCCTCTACAGCACTTGCCATTGCCAAAGAACTGGGCATTGCTGCTACAAGGGACGACATCATTACCGGTACTGAATTATCAGCCATGAATGAGTTGCCGATTCCGGAGCTGGCAAAAAAAATTCAACACAAAAAAGTATTTGCACGGGTAGCGCCATTACAGAAGCAACGCATTATAGAAGCCATGAAATCGCTCGGCCATTATGTGGCAGTTACAGGCGATGGTGCTAACGATGCACCCGCACTTAAATCGGCCCATATAGGTGTGGCCATGGGTTCGGGAACCGATCTTGCCAAAGAGGCCGCTTCCATCATTATTACCGATAATAATTTTGCTTCCATCACTGCCGGAGTAGAGGAGGGGCGCTATACTTTTGATAACCTGCGAAAGATTATTTACATGCTGTTGTCAACTGGTATTGCTGAGTTGCTTACTATTGCCCTGGCAATTTTTACCAATATTTCTTTGCCATTTCTAGCTGTACAGTTATTATGGCTAAACCTCGTAACCAATGGCATTCAAGAAATTGCTCTGGCATTTGAAAAAGGCGATAAATCTGTGATGCAGCAACCGCCCCGTAAACCTGGTGAAAGCATCTTTAACAAACTGATGAATGTTGAAATCATTCTGAGCGGAATTTTTATTGCAGCGTTGGTTTTTGCCTTATGGTATCATCTTATATATCAACTGGGCTACAATGAAAAACATGCAAGAACCGTAGTAATGATGCTGATGGTTTTGTTACAGAATTTTCATGTACTCAACTGCAGGTCGGAGACTAAGAGTTTGTTTAAACTACCCATAAAAGATAACTATGTTTTGTTGGCAGGAATTGTGCTGGCACAGCTCGCCCATATAGCCGCATCCTATACGCCGGTTCTGAATACTATCCTGCAATTAGAGCCCATTAAATTTAGTGAATGGATACTATTATTGCCTACCGCCCTATCAATTATTGTAGTGATGGAATTGTTTAAATTGGTGTGGAGAAGGAGAGCTCCAAAAAATAATATCCATTGAGGCTATTTATGTTATTACTAACCAGCAACAAATCAGTTCACTTTCAACCAGCCGGTAATGCTCATTCTTGGTTTGTTGGTTTGTAAAACTTCATGCAACAATTCACTGCTCTTAAAGAAAACACTGGTGCCGTTTAGCGGAGCAATATCTTGCTGGCTGTTGTTTTGGAAAATGCGTAATTCACCTCCGTCAGGTTCTTTCCAGTCGGTGTTTAAATACAGTATCATCGAATATTTTCTGCTGTCGTTGTTGCGAAACTGGTCCAGGTGTTTGGTATAGAAGCTGCCGGTTTCGTACAAGGCATAATGAAATTCATATCCTGTAATACCAGTGTAGCAGGTGCTGTTTATATGGCTTACAAAGAGATCCATCAGCTCAAAAAAGTCATTTTCGTATTCGTTGTTGTGCTTTTTGTCGAGCCAGTAAATCATATCACTTCTTACCAGTTTATTTTGTACGCTTAATACATCATTTCCCGTACCAGCGCTTCGGAGTTCTCTGTTGGCGTACAATGTAGTAAGATTGTCTTTTAAGTGTATGGCTAGCGCCTCCGGCAAAAAGTTTTGGGCGATGCCTATATTGTCATCAATAAAACTATTGATGAGTGTGTTAAAAATTGTTTGCAATCATTATAATTGGGAAGCTGAATTGGGCAAATTGCCAGTATTCCGTTGAAGGTGTTCTTATAAAACTGCAATTGATTTTGTATCTGGGTTGAGACGGGGAGATTTGTATTTTGAGATGCTATGCTAGCAACTCAAACTGGTATTTAGGAATTCTCTTTCATATCTAAACGACTCAACGACTAAACGGCAAGTCATCAATTCCAAATTAAAAAGCCATATTTTGAATTGCACCCCATCACCGGCTTAAAGAAATTCGCCTTTATCTTTGCTGATATGGAGGACATAAAAATAATGGGTAAAGGAATTGATAAAAAGGACAAACAAAAAATAAAGGTAGGCGCTGTAAGTTATTTGAATACCAAGCCGTTGTTGTACGGTTTTGAAAAAGGGATGATGCAGGATACTGTTGAGTTAACGATCGATCATCCGGGCAATATTGCTACTGCATTATTAGATGGAACAATTGATATCGGGCTTGTGCCGGTGGCCATTCTTCCACAAATGAACAAATATTTTATTGTTGCTGATTATGGTATTACGGCGGATGGCGCTGTGGCCAGCGTTTGCCTTTTTAGTGAAGTGCCGCTGCAGCAAATTGAAACCGTTTTGTTAGATTACCAGAGCCGCACTTCTGTACAGTTGGTTCAATATTTATTTAAAAACTATTGGAAAAAGCAGGTAGTTTTTAAAAATGCTGAAACCAATTTTTTGGAACAAATTAACGGTACAACTGCAGCGGTTGTAATTGGCGACAGGGCATTTGAACAAAGAGCTGTTTCTACATATATGTATGATTTGGGGGAAGCATGGAAATTGCATACTGGTCTGCCCTTTGTATTTGCAGCATGGGTAAGTAATAAACCGATGAGCCAGCAATTTATAACCGCTTTTAATAATGCCAATCAATATGGTTTGCAGCATTTGCCGGAAGTTGTTGAAGCTAATCCTTACCCGAAATTTGACCTGTATAGTTACTATACCCAATACATTCAATACAACCTGGATGATGCCAAGTTACAGGGTATGCAGCTTTTTTTAGATTGGTGCAGGCGTTAGTATAAAAAGAAGTATTTCCTCCGCACAGCATACCGTAATTACATCTTTTTACGTTTAATTGATAGCAATAAACATAATACAGCACTTACCTCATGGCAAATTTTTCGTTGTATATTTGACGGCAGCAGGAGCAATGGTACCAAAACAAGGAATCATTTTTGCTATATTTATACAAAACAGCTTTATGATAGGTTAGAGATAAAAAATATAATCAAGTAGCAATTCACCCCTTTATTAAACGAAATTATTACCAACGTAAGTTGTTAGTGCTATGAAAATATTTTTTATTATCCCTTTTTTGATATTGATTAGGATTACTTCAACATCCCAACAGCTTTCTGCTGATAATATGCTGAAATGGTTGTCGCTGTCAGAAAAAAAGCTGGAGAATCAACTAAAAAATAATGAATTCCTTCGTTCAGGAACTAGTTTGCTTACAGAGACAACTATTAAGTTGTACAAAGGCAGGCAGCAATATGGAAAAAATAACCCCCAACAATTAGATTCTACAAGGCGCTATGTACTAAGCACAAAGTATAAAGCAGCAATTACACTTACTTATCAAACCACGGTTATTGATGAGTATAAGCGTATGTTGGCTGATTTAAAAAAAGCAGGTTTCCACAGCTTTGCAAAAAAAGATGCGCCGGAAGTGGCATGGACAGACTCAATCTTATACCAACACAACGAATATACAGCCACTGCATATGCAATTACGGAAGACAGTTTAACCCTATATTCCATTTTATTTAGCAGAAAGGATTTTCCGGCGGCTGAAGAAATTTATTATGGGGAAGACCTGCTGCAATTTTCCTCTCATGAGTATTTGCTGTATTATTTTGGAGAAAAGAACGTTAAAAAAGATGTTTATTATTTTTCTGGCAATGAAATAGCAAATTGCTCAGTGCTCTTTATAAACACCAACAGGCAAGTAATTTTTATTTGGGTAGATGAGGTTAACAAACGAACCATTGCTAATTTACTATTTGGGGGCCAACAAAAATTAAAAAGCCAGATTGATTACGACAGGTATGTAGCTGAAAATAACTGGCAGTTGAAAAGCGGTGTGCATGCTGGTATGTCTATTTATGAACTAAGAAATTTAAATGAAAATAATTTTAATTTTTATGGCGGCAATGCCATCAATTCCGGTTTAATTTTAGGCGAGATAAATGGCAAGATAGATTTTAAAAGAGAGAGTATTATTTTGGGCTGTATGAATTGCCAGGATGATACATATAGAAGCACAGCTGTTATGAATGCGGATGATGCTATTGCCGATGGTAGAATTTTATTTGTATTGTCAGTTGTACTGTATCCTTTAGTTGCAGGCATAAACGAATAACCGGTTGTAAATTTTCACTAATCATCCGGGTACCTTGTATCATGCTGTTTTTGTATATTTCAAGCGTAATCGTTTAATTTTTGAGGTCAGAGAAACCACTGCAGTGATATTTTAACGTTTTATCGGCTCATTTAGTAATTGTACTGCCAATTTTCTATTATGTTTTTCATAAAATTCATTTAAAATTAATTTAATTACCAATTGCTATCTAATTTTACGCCGTGCAGGAACAAATACAATACTCAGGTGCCAACATTACCAGTTGGAGCGGTGCGATGGAGCATTCTCTTTTTCGAAAAAAATTAATAATTGGTGTAGTAATTCAATCGGCGATACTAATCTTTTTTCCCTATTTCTTTTCTTACATAGAACAGCGGCAAAATGGGCTGATTTTACATGACTGGATATTGGAGTTCCTTACAGCAAGAGATATGTCTGTTCCTATTTTTGTCATTATGTGGTCTACAACTATACTGGCCATCTATCGTTGTGTTAAACAACCGGCAGTATTTCTTACTATATTATATTCTTCAATTTTCCTTTGTTTTGCAAGGATGTTGTCGATTTATTTTGTGCATCTTGAGCCCCCCGAAAACCTTATCCCTTTACAAGATCCCTTAACCAGCATTACCTATGGAGGAAGAGGATTGTTTATCACAAAAGATCTTTTTTTCTCTGGCCATACATCCAATATGTTGTTGCTAGCTTTATGTCTGCCTAAAAAATCTGACAAAATCATAGCCTTTTCAACAGCCATTTCTATTGGGATAATGCTGTTGGTACAGCATGTTCATTATTCGGTCGATGTACTTGGTGCTGTATTGATTACCCTTTTGTTAGTAAGGCAAGGCAAAAGAGTTGGCTCCGTTTAAATACCTATATCAGCATGTTAAACATTTATGCTGAAAGCGATTAATAATCATTTGTTTATTATACATGCTTGTATTTGTTACAAAAAATGAAATTGATCAACTGTTTTCCTGCATCAATCGATAGCTGTCTGCAATGGAGAATACCAAAATAAATTACGGAAGGTCTCAAAAAAAATATTCCCTCCGAGGAATCGGAGGGAATTTCTTTAACCCTTAAAACAACCAACACGAATCATGTTGATAATCATCTAACAATATCAACGTAATTTGGTTGCAAATGGGTTGCTTTTTATTTCAAAAAATTTTGTTAATGAATTTTA
>JBBQEA010000029.1:0-31293 GCA_038320245.1 Chitinophagales bacterium
TGCAAAAAATACAATCCATCCTGCTCATCAAACCAAAACCCTTCAGCAAAAGAAAATCTGTAGTACACAAACTGGAACTCAAAAAAAATGAAAGTCAGTATCAACAAGCGTCGCCACCTATTTAGCTGCAATGTGGGCTAAAAATTGTTGAAGAATTTTTACGAAGAACATTGAGTTGGGAGAAATGTGATGGCAGCATAATCATTTGACATAATAAAGGTGAAAAACTATTTTTACAGCAATGAAATTGCCAAAGTATCAATTAAAATCAGACGAAAAACTTTTGAGTTATGAATTCATTAGCGAAGGTCCGAAAGGAAAGATTACTAAAAGAATTCAGTTTACGCTAATCAATCAAAACGAAATTTATAATCTTGCGTTTGGCGACATCAACCAAGACTCAGCTGAAATAAATGACTTGGTAGTTAGTAATAATGGAGATAGTGAAAAGGTTTTATCCACGGTTGTAAGTGCTGTTTACGCTTTCTGCGACAAGAATCCTACTGCCTGGATTTTTGTCGCAGGCAGTACATCTTCACGAACGAGACTTTATCAAATGGGAATCAGCAAATATTTAGACTATATCAAAGAAGACTTTATTGTTTATGGGATGGGGGAATACGATTGGGAGGAGTTTGAATTAGGAAAAAATTATAGTTCGTTCCTTACGAAAAAGAAATAAAAAAACTAATTTTGAAAAAATGAAGACAATAGCAGAAATAAATAATAGCAAAGTTCCACTTGTTATTATTGACAAGAGGTTGAACAAACTAAATGAAGTTGTTCTATTTCCAGAAAAAGTTGCAAATGCAAAAAAAGTAATTGCAAAGTTTGGGCTACCTAAAAGATAAGCACTTCTGCAAAAAGGTATTGCGGCTAACAGGGCATTACGTTCGAATCTGGCAAAATCCAAAATTTTAACAGCACCACCTCCAAATCAATAAACAATATCTTCCTGCCCCACATTCCTTATTACCAATTCTTTTTTCTCCCCTGCCTCTACCCTGCCGATGATTTGTGCTGCAATACCAAAGCTTTCAGCAGCTGCTATCATGGTTGTTGCATCTTCTTTTGCACAATAAATTTCTAACCGGCAACCCATATTAAACACTTCATACATTTCTTTTAAACTGCTGCCGCTTCCCTTTTGTATAATCTGAAAAATGGGCGGTACTTCAAATAAATTATCTTTTACAATTTTAAAATTGCCAGGCAAATATTTTAAATAGTTGGTTTGTCCCCGACACTACAATGAATCAAGCCATGGATTTTATCAAAATGATGCTGCAACAATTGCTTCAAAACCGGCGCATAAGTCCGGGAGGGACTCAAAAGAAGCTGGCTATGGTAGTTGGTTCTCCGCTGTCGGTTGTCGGTAGTCGGTGGTCGGTAGTCGCTAGTAACTTCTCCGTTGCCAGTACCAAGGCTCCCAACCCTAACTGGTGCTTCGCAAATTTTCGCAAGCTAACATCTTAAAATTGTTATGGTATTTTGGGGTAAGTATTGAGTTGACAAAATGCTGGCCTGCGTTGGCTAATTACTTTTTTTTGAGGTGCTACCAAATGTAGGTAAGTTCTGTAGGAACAATTAGTGGGTAGAAAATAGTAACATTTCTTTTCAGCGTTCCCTAGGAACGGATGGTGCTATTCAGGTTCCTTGAAAATATATTTCTCCTCCCAATCAATTTCAAATGCGGTTAAAAATTTTCTATACTCATCTAAAAAGGTTTCCTTTCGGTGATGTATTTTCTGATTTTGAATATAGCGAAATACGTCATTTACCTGGCTTTTTGCGTAAGAAAAAGCGCTATAACTCCCGCCAATGGCGGGACCATTCGAAAGAACGAGAACAAAATTTTTGTTTATTAATCCACTTGCTACTTTCCGTTTTTACATTTTGTATTAAAGCTGATATAGATTGATTCGGCCTCATTCCAATAAAAATATGGATGTGGTCTGGCATACTGTTTATTTGTAACATTTTGTGTTTATTGGCTTGAAACATCCCGGTTAGATACTCATGTAATCGCTCCTGCCATTGAGTGTGTATCAGTGACTGCCTGTATTTTACTGCAAACACAAACTGTATATGTAGCTGGGTATAGCTATTTGCCATATTATAATAATTCTCTTATAAATGTAAGGTATAAACACCAATCGTTCCTATGGAACGAAAACAATTATTTGTATTTTCTGCTACCAACCAAATGTTCCTTTGGAACAATTAAAAGTTGAATTATAATTTTGTCACAATATCATAACACTTCAAAATATTACCTGGCCCCTCCGTTTGGCAAAACTAAGCTTTTAACTATTTTTCTTAAATTTGAACAAACTTTAATGGTTATGCGGACACTAAACGTTTCTATATCGGATATTGAATATAATAAGTTCGGCTTAAAAGAAGACAAACTGACTTTTACAGATTTCATTGAGCTTATTAGTAAGGAACTGACACGGCAAAATTTGAGCAAGTGCTTAGAACTTGCTGAAAAATACGGCATCTCAAAAATGACAATGGATGAAATAACCAATGAAGTAAAAGCCGTTAGAAAGAATGCAAAAAATCGTAATTGATACAAATATTATTGTTTCCTCACTAATTCAACGGGGTTATCCAAACCAAATCATTAACGAGCTTTTCATTGAGCAAAAAATTCAGCTTTGTATTTCTGGTGAAGTAATGACAGAATATTATGAAGTTCTTGCTCGTCCTAAATTTGCTAAGTTTCAAGACTTCTTTTTACGGGCAGAAGTTTTACTTGCTGAGATTGAGACCAAGGCAATAAAATATTTTCCTACCGTTAAGCTTGAACTTATTTCAGACGATGACGATAATATGATACTGGAACTTGCAGATGAATGCAAAGCAGATTTTATAATTACAGGAAATACGACCGACTTTATTTTCCCTACTTATAAGCAGACGAAAATTATTACACCAAAAGAATATTAGAAAAATCATCGACCCTAAAAAATACTAACGCCTAACAAAAGTGCTGCTAGCATCGCATTATGTTCGAATCTGGCAAATGTGAAAAATTGAGTACCACCTCCAAATCAATAAACAATATCTTCCTGGCCAACATTCCTTATTACCAACTCTTTTTTCTCCCCGGCCTCTACCCTGCCGATGATTTGTGCTGCAATACCAAAACTTTCTGCAGCTGCTATCATGGTTGCGGCATCTTGTTCAGCACAATAAATTTCTAACCGGCAGCCCATATTAAACACTTCGTACATTTCCTTTAAACTGCTGCCACTACCCTTTTGTATAATCTGAAAAATAGGTGGCACTTCAAATAAATTATCTTTTATAATTTTAAAATTGCCTGGCAAATATTTTAAACATTTGGTTTGTCCGCCGCCACTGCAATGAATCAATCCATGAATTTTATCAAAATGATGCTGCAACAATTGCTTCAAAACCGGCGCATAAGTTCGGGTAGGACTCAAAAGAAGTTGCCCAATGGTTGTCTGTAGTCGGCTGTCGGTAGTCGGCTGTCGGTCATCGGTAGTCGGTTGTCGGTAGTCGGTTGTCAACATACTCTCCCCTACGTACACCACAACATCCGGCAAATTATTATCGTAGCTTTCTTTAAAGTTTTCTGCATAAAATTTATTCAACACATCGTGCCTTGCGCTCGTGAGCCCATTGCTGCCAAGTCCGCTGTTGTACTGGGTTTCGTAGGTTGATTGTCCGTAACTTGCCAGGCCAACAATTACATCGCCTTCAGCTATTTTATCATTACTGATGATTTTGCTTTTTGGCCAGCGGCAGGTCATAGTTCCGTTTACGGCAACCGTTCTTACTACGTCACCCACATCAGCGGTTTCGCCGCCGAGGTAATGAATATTTACCCCAAAGGATTTTAATGTATCAAATAATTCCTGTGTACCATTAATGATGGCACTCAGCACTTCGCCAGGTATCAGGTGCTTGTTCCGGTCGATGGTAGAGTTGAAAACGATGTTATCATAAATACCCACGCAAAGCAAATCATCCAGGTTCATCACTACGGCATCTTGTGCAATGCCTTTCCACACGTTAATATCTCCGGTTTCTTTCCAGTACAGGTAGGCCAAAATGCTTTTTGTGCCAGCTCCATCCGCATGCATTACGTTTATCCAGTTGGTATCTCCTCCTAAATAATCGGGGTAAACTTTGCAGAATGCATTTGGGAACAATCCCTGGTCAAGATTTTTTACTGCTTCGTGTACTTCTTCTTTTTGGGCAGAAACCCCTCTTTTGCTATACAGGCTCATGATATGATTTGTGCTGCAAAACTAATTTCAAATATCAATTATCCATTAATAAATTATCAATTAGTTTTGCACCCTCTTAATATGATAGTACATCACGATATTCAGCACCTGCCCGTATTTAAAAATGCCGTTGTTACCATTGGTACATTTGATGGTGTTCACACAGGCCATCAGCAAATTATTCAACTGATGAAGGAAGAAGCCAGCCGCATTGATGGCGAAACGGTTATCATCACTTTTAATCCTCATCCACGGCAGGTAATAGCCGCCCGGCAATCGGAAGTGTTTTTACTGAATACCATTCAGGAAAAAATATTACTGCTGGAGAAATATGGCATACAGCATTTAGTAGTAACTCCTTTTACAGAAGAGTTCTCTTTACAGACTGCAGAGGAATATATTGAAAACTTTCTGGTAAAAACTTTTCATCCACATACCATTATTATTGGTCACGATCACCGCTTTGGCAAAAGCCGAAGCGGAGATTTTAATTTGCTGCAGGAAAAAGCCAATCAGTATAATTATGTTGTAAAAGAAATTCCAGGGTTTATGCTGCAGAATAATACCATAAGCTCAACCAGCATTAGACAGTCGTTATTAAAAGGGAATATTGAAGTCGCTAACGAATACCTTGGCTATCCCTACTTTTTCAGTGGTAAAGTGGTTGAAGGCAATAAGCTTGGCCGCACCATTGGATATCCCACTGCCAACTTGTTTATTGAAGAAGATAAAAAATTAATTCCCGGCAATGGAGTATATGCAGTGCAGGTGCAATTACATGAAAATGATGCCGATGAATCTGTTTCCAATACAGCACCACAGCTTTTTACGGGCATGATGAACATTGGCATTCGGCCAACAGTTGAGGGAACCAAGCGAATGATTGAAGTAAATATTTTTGACTTTGATAAAGAAATTTATGGAGATACCCTGACGGTGACGATTTTAAAACGCCTTCGCAACGAACAAAAATTTACCGGGCTTGATGAATTAAAAGGTCAATTGGCGAAGGATAAGGAGCAGGCTGTTGAATATTTGAGAACTGTTTAGAATTGATAATTGATAGTTGATAATTGATAGTTGATAGTTGATAATTGATAGTTGATAATCGATATTTGATAGTTGATAATTCACAATTGACCATTCACAATTGACCATTGACCATTCACCATTCACCATTGCCCATTGACCATTGACAATTGACCATTGACCATTCACCATTGCCCACCATTCCTCATCCCACCATTCCTATCCCATCATCTTCACTACCATTTCCCTCATCAAGGAGGCATCGGAAGTGCCCATATCATTGATGCCAACACTTTTAAGGTTGTATTCATGCAATAACAACAACACCCTTTCCACACCCTCGTACGAATATTTTTTTATGGCTGTCAATGCATCTTTAGCGGCAAAGCTGTTGTTGTAAAATAAGGGTTTGATGGCATTTTCACTTTTATCTGCCATACCAAAAATGGCATACAGCTTACTGAAATAATTATAGATTGCCGGCAAAACAGCCTGAATAGGGCCGGCCTTGGGGTTGCCCTCAAAATAATTGATGATACGAATGGCTTTTACCAGGTCTTTTTTCCCAATGGCATCCTGTAGTTCAAAAGCATTGTATTCCTTGCTTACACCAACATATTTTTCAATATCATCTTCGGTGATACTTTTTCGTTGTCCAAGATTTACGGCTACTTTTTCTATTTCATTTACAATACGGCTCAGGTCATTCCCTAAATGCTCTGTAAGTAGCAAAGTTGCCTTTGCATTCATGCTAAGCTGTTGCGATTGCATAAAACTGTTTACCCAATCTACCAGTTTGTAATCCCTTATTTTTTCTGAATTAAATACTTCGCCATTTTTTTTGACTGCCTTGTAAAGTGCTTTTCGTTTATCCAGCGTTTTTTCTTTGTGACTCACCACAAAAATTGTAGATGCTAGTGGATGACTAACATACTGTTCCAGCTTTTCGATATCCCTCATGTGCTGGGCTTCTTTGAGTAATACAACCTGCTTTTCTGCAAACATGGGATAACGCATACAAGCATTTACGATGTCGCTCCAGTTGGCATCTTTGCCATAAAAAACCGTGAGGTTAAAACTTGCTTCGCTTTCCGGTAAAATATGATGTTCGGCAAAATTCATTACCAGGTCAATGTAATAATCTTCCTCCCCTTCCAGCCAGTACAGGGGTTTGTAGAGTTTATTTTTCCAATCGCCTAAAATTTTTTCTGCAGACATAATGTTGCAAATGTAGGCCTACACTTTATAAATAAAAAAGGGAGAAATAAACATTTCTCCCTTATCATTTATGAATGGTAAAATTGATATTATTTTTTCGTTATTCTCTGTGGCAAAATGCTTCTATTTTTGAACGATCACTTTAATGGCAGCTAATTTATTTTGAGGACCATCTACCTGTAGATGATAATTGCCACTTAATAAGTTTTGAGAAGATTCAATTGAAACAGTACTTGAGCCACCTAAATAATTGATCGTTTTAGCAGTAATAAACTGCCCTGCAGCATTTAGCAGCCTTACATTGTACACCCCCTTTTTACTATCATTTATTTGCAATTTGATTGTATTATCAGTAACAGGATTGTTGATTACAATAATTCCAAGGGTTCTGTTAAATACCTTAATATTTACCAGCTTACTATAGGCAACAATACCATTTTTACTGGTACTTTTTATTCGATAAAAATAATTTCCTGCGGCAGCATTTGCATCTACCCATTTGTAATCGGTTGCAGCAGGATTGTCGCCCTTACTATTTAAACTACCGATGGTAGAAAAAACCATGCTTTCATTTGATCTTTCTATTTCATAGCGACTAATGTTTAGTTCGTTGGCTATTTTCCAATCGACGGCAATATCATTTTCAATCAATTTTCCTTTTACAGTTACATACTCAACCGAGGGTTTAAAAATTAACCTAAATCTGTCTGCAACAGAAGTTAAACTGTTATTAGTAACGCTGAAATCATAGGTTGTAACATTTTTTAAGTTAACAGGCGTTTTTGTTTGTAAGAATTGATCTTCCAAAAAAGCAGCAGTACCCTTCGGTGCAGTTATATCACCCATCAACAATTCAAGCTGATAGTTTTTCTGTTTCATCTGGCTCATCCTAAATGCGATGGTATCCGTTTTGTTGATGTTCTGCCGTCTTTCAAGCGCAAGCAATTCGCCATTGTTGACTACTCCAAAATTTTCAGCAAAATTGGGCATTTTATTCATGTCTGCTCCATCATTTAAGTTACTGTAAGATGAATCAAAAAGAACCAATGCACCATCGTTTACAGAAACAGTATTGTCTGCATTCTTAGCCAATAAACTGATCCGTAATTGCTGGTTTTGTTTTGCAGGCCTAAATTGTTTGTTGTCACTATTGGTTGATTTATTTGATTCCAAAATAGTTAAGGTACCAGCTCCATTAAAATTAATTACAAATGCAGAACCGGATTGTATATCTCCATTGGTACTTATATTACTGCTGGCAACTGTCTTGTCATATGACGAGGTAGTAGTGTTATAACTTAGCCCCACCCAACCGCCAACACCATTGCTGCCTGTAATATTAGCATCCCACATATAAAAGCTATTTAAAAACGTACCCGTACCTCCCAGGTTTGCTGGATTATTATCGAAGATTTTTTTAAAATTAATTGCAGCAGCGTACGGGTTTGAAATAACTCTGAAATTGGAAGAACCTACTGTATAGGTTGTTCCCAAACTGATTGGTATTTGACCAATATTGAGATTACCTTTTACACGTAATATGGACGGCGAAGCAGCAGCACCAGTTCCGGAAGAAAGCAGGGTACTTCTGTCTCCTCTTACAAAAAGAAAATACCCCGGTTGGTCTGCAACATTGCCAGCATTAAGAGTTGAAGCGTTATCCGTGCCGGTTGGTACGCCGTTCCAGCCGGTGGTATTTAAATACCGTATGGAGGTATTTCCATTAATGCCCTGATCGTATCCATTTGTCGCCGGGCTTCCATAGCTGATGTGCGTGCCATACCCTGGATTGGGATTGCTAACAGAATTAACTGTTGCAGACCTGCCTCCTTCCTGCCAGGAAGCACTCATGGAAACGTTGCTTGCTTTGGTAATGGGTGCCGATAATAAGCGCCAGGCCCTTTTGCCGGGGATATACCTTTCAACTACTACTTTACCGCTGATGTTATTGCCGCTGTTAGCGGAATTATTTGTCAAATCTGCAATCCTTGCAGTTGCTGTTGCCGAGGATAAAAGTGTTAGGTTGTCATTTGTAGTAAGTACTGCATTGCTCACATTCCCAAATGATACCGCACCAGCAACGTTCAACATGCTGCCTAAGGCAGAAATGGCTACGCTGGGATTTGAAGAAGAAGCTGAACTCGTTGTGTTACTGATAGTAATATTACCGACCGTATTGGAAACAAAATTATCTGCCCTTACAGTTTGAGTGGCGCTGCCAATCATTTCAATGGTACCTGCAGTTGAATTAATTCCGTTGGTGCTAGCCACCGTTCCGGCAATTTTAAGTGTGCCGCCTGATGAAACTGTTACCAGCGCAGCAGCACCTGTTTGCACTGTTAAATTTTTTACCGATGCTGTGGTTGAGATAGTAGGATAATAGGCACGTCCTGTAGGAATGGTTACGTCTGTTGATACATCAGGTACGGTTCCATTACACCAGTTTGATGTGCTAGTCCAATCAGTATTTACACCCAGCCAGGTGCCTGGTGCGGTTACAGAAAAAGTAAAATTTTTACTAGCCGCCAAAAAATAATTTCCATTTCCTGCATCAGAATAAAGATCACAAGTTATAGTGTAAGTATTGGCCGCTAAAGCAGAAAGGGTTGTACTTGTAGCTGTACTGGTATTGTTTGGACTAAAGGTGCCGTTACTTGGAGAAATCGTCCATAAAACTTTAATTACATCACCTGTTGGTATTACTTGATTAGCCAAAAAATTAATAGAACTGCCGGAACAAAACGGACCAGTACCTGGAGATGGATTTACTCTGGCAGTACCGCCAATATTATTTAGTTCCGCAAATGAATAAACTACATTGTTTGAATTATCGTTTGCTGCAGCATAATTTACTGTACCTATTTTTAAAATTTTGGAAGCAGATTGAGGGGTGCCAACTAATCCAGGGGGAGCAGTTGGATTATTGATGTAAGTTATGGTAGAACCAGCAGGGAATGCCAGCGTTTTATTAGCATACCAATTGATTTGACCAGACGAACCATAAATTAATATTGTAAGTGGTGAAGCACTGGTAAACGTTACATTAGCATTTACAGCCAGGGTTCCATAAATTGAGATAGTGCCTGTTGCATTTAATAATGCAGGCGTTGTAGCGGGATCTATTGTAGAGCCGGCATTGATGGTATAATCCGCTTTTACATCTGGCGTAAAGCCCAAAATGCTTATGGAGAAAAAAAGTACAAAAAGTACTAAATGGGTTAAAGTTTTTTTGTGGTACAGACTGTTCATTTACGATATTTTTTTGGTCGAAATGTTTGCAGATAAACAAATCAAACCCAAATTTTTATTTAATTTTTACTCTTTAAAAAAATTCGTCACTCCAGGTATTTTCTTCTCAATTTTTTACTACCAGAAACAGCTGATTAAAATTTATGATGCTATAAACGGTTTTTTCAGGTTAAGGGTTCACCAATATGATACCATTCACAAAAAAACTGATTTTCAGATAATTAGGCGGACCTCTCCTTATCATAAATTCCTAATGCAGGAATGTTTGTCTCAATTATGGAATACGAGAGATTGTCAATGTTGTTATCATCGGGGTTATTTACTTTAATAGCTTTTCATTAATCCTGTCTTTATAAGTTATATTGACTGTTGTTTATCGGGGCTTTACTTTTATATTTTTAAAAAACTTTTCCATTGTAACAATAGAATCCTAATTTACCACACTATTAAAAAAAAACTTTGGCCGGCGAACTGAAAAATAAATTTGTTTATCAACTCATCTTATCTGGTACGCAGGTTTTGTTGCCACTCATTTCTTACCCCTATATCACCCGTATTTTAGGACCGGTAAATCTTGGTAAAATTAACTACGTTGATTTTTTAGGTCAGCTATTCATCATTTTTGCGGCATTTGGTATTCCGGTTTATGCAATCCGGGAGATAGCTGTGGTGAGAAATGATGTTGCTAAACGGACGGCACTTATCCAGGAAATGCTGTTACTACATAGTTTGTTTGCCCTGTTAGCTGCAGTTATTTTTATATCGGTTACAATTGGTCAATGGAGTTTGAGTCCGCTGCTATATACATTTGCATTGGCTAACATTTTACTAAGCGCCTATTCATTTGAATGGTATTTGCAGGGAATGGAAGCATTTCGTTTTGCAGCAATCAGAACGATCGTAGTTAGAATTGGTATGTTAGCTGCGTTTTTTTTACTAATTAAAAACGCCCGGGACTATCCATATTACTCGGGCATATTCACCGCTGGTTTTTTGTTAATGGCCGTAATTAATGGCTACAAAGTTGTAAGGGACAATCATTTTGTAAAGCAACCTTTGCAATTACGAAAGCATCTTCGGCCGTTATGGCATTTTTTTCTTACAACATCAGCCATAAGTATTTATATTTATTTTGATACCATCCTGCTGCAGCAGCTAACGCACAACGAACAGGCAGTTGGTTATTACACAACCATTATCAAACTGGTAAAAATTTGCCTGGTAGTGCTGTTGGCAGTGGGTTCTGTGCTAATGCCAAGGTTATCTTTTTTAGCCAGTACCGGTAACACAGCTGCTATTAAAACACACCTGGATAAATCACTTTTATTTATTGTAACGCTGGGTATTCCTATCTGTGCAGGTTTGTATTTGCTCGCCCCGGAAATTATTGCAGTAATTGCAGGCGAAGCTTTTTTACCTGCTGTGCCAGTCATGAAAATTTTAGCATTACTACCTCTGGCAATTGGACTTAGTAATTTATTTTGTTTTCAAACATTGATACCTTTTAATAAGGAAAAAATATTTTTGAGATCTGTAGTTATCGGTGGTATTACAAGTGTAGCACTCAATATTTTATTAATTCCTTACCTGGCAGAACAAGGTGCAGCATGGGCCAACATTATTACAGAAATAATCATTTCATTAATAACCGGATGGTATGCCTATAAAATTATACAGTTTTCTATTTCACCCCGGGTAATAGTACAAACTATTATCACCTGCTTATTATTTGCACCTTTAATTCTCTTATGCCGTTCAGTTTTTAGTTCGCCCTTATATATTTTACTGGCGGCCATAAGTTGCTGTGTGGTACTTTTTGGAGTTCTTCAATACTTCCTTTTTCGCAATGCTGCGGTAAGGGAAACAATGGCATTTGCTTTTCAAACGCTGAAACCTAAATCGTAAAACCATTGCCACATCAACCAATATATTTTATAGCTGAAGCCTTTGGACAGCATTTGTACAATGCAGGTGTGGTACGCATGCACCAGGAAAAAATATTGAAAGCTTCCGGATGTAGGCCGCTCGTTTTTAGCTACAGTGATAAAAAAACTGTTTTCTATAAAATAGCCAGAATTATTCAGTGTTGCCGGATGGCAGTTCGTTTGCCAAAGCATAGCAAAGTATTGTTTCATTTTCCATTGCAAGCTTCCGTTTACAAGTGGTTGCTTTCACTACTTCAATTAAGAGGAATATACACTGTGGCATTAATTATAGATATTGATGGCCTAAGGGATAATGACAATAATTTATTTGAAAAGGAAGTACAACTACTCAAAAAATTCTCTCTGCTGATTGCACACAATGAGGCTATGAAAAATATATTGTTGCAACAGTTACCATCCGCAAAAATTAGCTGTATTTCCATATTTGATTATCCGGTAAAACCTGTTTTACCAACTGTAAAAATGTCCAGTACTGTGTGCTTTGCAGGAAATTTGCATAAGGCAACATTTGTAAATCATCTTAATGAGATACCAACTGTTAGGTTTAATATTTATGGGCCCTGCCCCGATGTTTCGTTAAAAGATAGTGATACTGTTTTTTACAAGGGAGTTGTTGCGCCGGATAAATTGCCAGCAGAATTAGAAGGCAGTTTTGGCCTTGTATGGGATGGTAATTTATTAGATGAAGGTGACGATTATTTACGTTACAACAATCCACACAAACTTAGCCTGTACGTAACAGCAGGATTACCAGTAATTGTTTGGGACCAAAGTGCCATCGCTGCATTCGTGAATTTGTATGACATCGGTTTTACTGTAAATAGCATTAGGGAAATACCGAAAAAAATACAACAAATCAGCAATGAAAGATTTAATACAATGCAGCAGAATGCACTAGCAATTGGTAAAAAAACTGGCGATGGCTATTTTTTGAAATCATTAATTGATGAGTTGAAAAACAGCAATCTTTAATGACGTTACTATTCTTTTTTTATGCATAGATAAGCATCAGCAATGGCGCTTCCTACCACATCATAATTATACAGCAAACTGGCAGCAGCAGCAATAGCGGGCCGGTTGTAATGCAGATATTCCTCCATCATTTGTTGCATTGCTTTTACAAGTTCAGCAATATTTTCTGTTTCAACCAGCAATCCATTGCGGTCGTTAATAACCTCTGCAAGACCACCTACACGGCTGCTGATTACGGGCAATCCACAGCACAAGGCTTCCAGTACAATACATGGTAAATTTTCGTACCGGCTAAATAGCAGCAACGCTGAGGATTGTTGCATTCGCCAGGCTACTTCGGCATAGGGAATTTCTTTTTCAAAAAAAACTGTTTCGTTTAACAAGCCCAAATCATCCGCCATATTAAGTAAAAAGGAATCTGTATTACCAATCATTTCTAACTCAAATTGATACCCCAGATTTTTTAGTTGTCTGCATGCCTGTAAAATACCCTCGGGATTTTTTGGATAGTTCATGTAAGACGGATGTATGAAACGAAAAACCGGAGGTTGAAATGGTTTATAGAAAAACAGGTTGCTATCAACTACATTGGGAATTACCCTGTAAGGCAATTTTACAAAATCCCTGTTGATGGTTTCTCCTAAATCGTTTGTAACCGGCAATAGTAATGATGCATCTTTCAACACTTTATTATTAAGCCATAGATAGCGTTTCCCCATATCATAAATGTTTGGCTTACTTACCTTGTAATATCCCGACCAATGCTCAGTAACCAGATATGGCAACCCATATTTTTTCTTCAGTATTCTTGCAAAAATACCAGCCTTCATAGCAACATGTACGTGCACTAAATCTGGTATACCTGCCGACTTCTTAATTTGATTAAATAGTTGTTCTTGCAGTGAACGGTATTTTATAACAGAAACCAATTTTTCAGCAAATCCACTCCAACCACCGGGGCCATAATAAGCGATATAAATATGTAGATTACCTATTTGCTTTTGTTGAATTTCTATCTTATTCCTTGGCATGGAATCGTCTTTAATAATAGCTATTACGGAAAGCAGCTTTACAAAAGGGGCAACAGCAAGTGCGTGCCGTTCAATAAAATCTCCGGTGGTAGGGTTGGTTCGGTTTGGGAACCAACTGGCAAGCCATACGACATTCATAGGCTCAAAAGTATTAAATGATGGCGAGTAATGGGGCTGAAATAAAATAGAAATAACTGTACCTGTTTTATGCCTGCTACTTTTATGCAATACTTACAGAGCCTTTGCTCTATAAATAATTTAGCTGAGCAGCTTAAAGGAATGCCCTTTGTATTATTTGACATGTAAAAACTCACAGTCAGGTTCAGTTAGCTATAAATTACCCTGTCAAAATATGGTTAACTTAACTCTATTTGTATATTTGAATCACTAACAGCAATATCATTTTGATTTATGGCATTTTTGAAAAAAATAAATTTCCGGGCAAAAGCAATTGCCAACACCGGGTTTGGCAACAATAACTCCGACTACGGTGGGCGCTTTATAAATAAAGATGGCCTGCCCAATGTTGATAGAAAAGGCCTTTCTTTTTTTAAACGTTTTAGTTGGTTTCACACCATGCTTCAGTTGCCCAATTATAAATTTTTAGGGCTGATAATACTCTTTTATGCGTTGGTAAATTTATTGTTTGCGCTTTTATACCTGTTAATTGGATTGGAACATCTTAGTGGTATGGATGCCAATACCTTCTGGGGAAAATTTGGTGAAGCCTATTTTTTCAGTGCTCAAACCTTTACTACCGTTGGGTATGGCCGTATTAATCCTACCGGTATTACTGCAAGTGCAGTATCATCTATCGAGGCATTGATGGGTTTGTTAAGCTTTGCTATTGCCACCGGTTTACTTTATGGACGGTTCAGTAAGCCAAAGGCTTATTTAAAGTTTAGCCACAACGCCATTCTTGCTCCCTATAAAGATGGCCTTGCAATTATGATGAGGGTTGTTCCTTATAAAAACAATAATTTAACTGATGCAGAGGCGAGGCTATCGGTAGCGCTAACCCTGGAAGAAAATGGTATCCCAACCAATAAGTTTTTTTTGATGGATCTTGAATATAGTCGTGTAAATGCGCTTACCTTAAGTTGGACTATTGTACATCCGATTAATGAAGACAGTCCTTTTTATAAATTTTCGAAAGATGATTATCGAACTTGTATGGGAGAAATTCTGGTGTTTGTAAAAGCATTCGATGATATGTTTAGCAACACTGTTGTGTCCCGTTCATCTTATACACTAAGTGAAATAGTATTGGGAGCAAAATTTTTACCGATGTACCATAAGAATGATGAAAGCAATAAAACTATTTTAGATCTTGATAAATTGAATGCATTTACCGAAGTAGATATTAGTGCATTTTTAAACGGAGAGAATGCTTTATCGGGATAAATCCTGATTGTAATTGGCGGATGTTTTACCCGATATATTCCAAACCAGGTACAAATACCTAATAGTTATTTCCAGGAAACTAGAATGAATTTGAAATAAAAAATCCCCGATAAATAATCGGGGATTTTTTATGTGTATAGTTTGTAATCTTTTTAAAAACCTGTCATTTGTTTTTGCCGCAATCCATTTAAAGAAGGATCGAGTTCAATTGCTTTATCACACATGCTTTGGCCTTTATCTTTTTGTCCCATTTTTTGAAAACATAAACCTGCCTGGTAAAGTGCTTTACCATCTTTCATATCCATTTCCATTAACTTCTGGCAGTATCCCAACGACTTGTCGTACAGCTTTCCATTGTAGTAGGCTTCAGCAATATCTCTTAATAATTCTTTGTTATCAGGCTTTTTTTCCAATAACCCGAGTAACATCTTTTCGCCTTCGTTAAACTGACCGGAATAGATGTAGGCGTATCCTAAATTTTCTACAAAGTCACTCTTTTGAGGATAACCTTTTTCAGCAGCTTTATTAAAAAATACTACGGCATTTTTATAATCTGTTAAAGTGTAATAGATCATACCTAACTCGTATATCCAGGCATTTTTATCCGAATTTAATAAGATGGCTTTGTTGTAGTATGGCACTGCATTTTTAAATTGCTCCATGTCTAAATAACTTCTGGCCAATGTGTAAGTTGCCTCCGCATCTGTTGGGTTTTTAGCCAGGAAACTTAATAAACCTTTAACAGCATTTCCATAATCTTCCTCCTGGTAATTGCACATTGCAATTATTTTTTCAGCATTTAAGCAACCTATGCACTTATTTGCCAGCTCCTTTGCCTTTGCGTATTGATGGTAATTGTAATAAATTTCCATCAACTCTTTTGTTGCAGCTATATTAGTTGGCTCCATTTCAAGCACCTTAATAAAGTTACTGCGGGCATTATCAACCTTGTGCATTTCTAAATTTATATAGGCGTTTTCCAGATAAGCCTCTTTAAATTTATTATTAAAATAGATTGCTTTTTCTAATGATTTTGAAGCTAACAACAGCTGTTTGCCTGTCTTTTGCTCAATGGCTTTTTGAAAATAAAATTGAGCGCTATCCGCCTGTGCAAATAAATTAACACATGCCAATAGCAGTACTGCTGAAATGGGGGTCTTTTTCATACAAGGGATTTAAAAACAATAATTATTCCAAAAAAGGATTAAGGTTTAATGGAACACTATTCCTGCTAACGCCGGCAAATGGCAATTTATTTCATACATAGTTGATTTTTTATCCACCAATGTTACCACCGGAGTTGGGTTATAAACATTGCCGGTTCCATAGAAATCCAGGCTATCACTGTTAAAAATTTCAGTCCAGGATGATTTACCACTCACTTTTATTTTCCAATCCATTCTTACAACGGGTGTCATATTTAACACGACTAAAAGGTCGTCTTTTTTCTTTTTCCCCTTTCTTCTGTAAACAATTACACCTTCATCTGCGTGATGCAGGTCAACCCATTCAAAGCCGCCCATTTCAAATTGAAGTTCATGTAAAGCAGGTTGCGATGCGTATAATTTATTCAACGCTTTTACACATGTCTGTAATTTAGAATGGCAGTCAAATTGAAGTAATCCCCAGTCTAACTCACTTTTGTAATTCCATTCTGATGTTTGCCCAAATTCATCGCCCATAAATAATAATTTTCCTCCGGGATGTGTAAACATGTAGGTATATAATAAACGGAGGTTGGCAAACTTTTGCCATTCATCTCCCGGCATTTTATAAAGCATCGGGCTTTTGCCATGCACTACTTCATCATGACTAAGCGGTAGCATAAAATTTTCATCATAATAATACATCATGCTGAAAGCAAATTTATTCTGGTGATGCTTTCTGTAAATGGGATCCATTTTAAAATAGTCCAGTGTATCATGCATCCAACCCATCATCCATTTCATGCCAAATCCAAGGCCACCCTGAAAGGTAGGCCTGCAAACGCCTGGCCAATCGGTAGCTTCTTCCGCAATGGTTTGTACATCCGGAAAATCTCTGTAAATAGTTTCGTTTAATTCTTTTATAAATGCAATGGCTTCAATGTTGCCGTTGCCGCCAAATTCATTGGGTTCCCACTGCCCTTCATTTCTGGAATAGTTAAGTTTCAGCATGGAGCTCACCGCATCTACCCTTATGCCATCAATGTGAAATTTATCAAACCAAAACCTGGCACTGCTTATTAAAAAAGATTTAACTTCTCCCCGCTTATAATTAAAAATATAGCTGTTCCAGTCAGGATGAAAGCCCTTACGCATGTCAGCATATTCATACGTGTGTGTGCCATCAAACATAAATAGACCGTGGGCATCATAAGGGAAATGAGAAGGTACCCAATCTAAAATTACCCCAATGTCTGCTTCATGAAATGCATCCACCATTGCCATAAAATCTTCAGGTGATCCAAACCTGGAGGTAGGTGCAAAAAAACCTGTTCCCTGATAGCCCCAACTGCCATCAAAAGGATGTTCCATTACCGGCATTAATTCTATATGCGTAAAGCCCATGTCTTTTACATACGGCACCATCCTTTCCGTAATTTGTTGATAGGAATTATAAGTTTCCTCATCATTTTTATCTGGCCGCATCCAACTGGCGAGGTGCACTTCATACACACTCCATGGCGCATCAAGGGCATTGTTTTTAATTCGCTTACTCATCCAATCTTTGTCTTTCCATTGATAGTCCATTTCCCAGGTAATAGATGCTGTCATGGGTCGCTTTTCCCAAAAGTTGGCATAAGGGTCGCCTTTATCAATTTCTGCACCTTTAAAGCCTTTGATATGATATTTATAAGCCTCACCTTTTTTAAAATGAGGAATAAAACCTTCCCAGATACCGGAATTATCAATTCTTACAAATAATGGATGTACACCTTTCTTCCAATCGTTGAAATTACCCACCACACTTACTTTGGTGGCATTGGGTGCCCAAACAGAAAAGTAATAACCGGGTGTATCCAGTACAACAGCAGGTTTGTTACCAAACAATTCATAGCCATTATACAAAGTTCCATTTTGGAAATTGGTGATATCCTCATCAGTTAACAGAGAATAATTCCACACAGGCTTCGTACTGTCAACAAAATGGATATCCTCATACTTTTTTATTGAAGTGGTATTTTCTTTTTTCATAAACATTTTTTGATGGAGGTATAAATGAGTCTAATTGTTTTTAAGATGATAGTTTTATTGTTTACCGGCCAGCCATTTTTTTTCGCTTTTCTTAATCCAATCAATAACACTTCACAAATCCTTTGCCGTTTGTTTTATGGAAGTTGCCATTAATATAATACTTACCGAAATTGATATACAAAAATGCAATATTTGAATTAACGTAAATTTAAGTATAGTCTTTGTTGTATTAAGATTTATTTAGGCAGATTTACAATTTAATAAAAAAAATCCCCAACCAAACTACTGCAAATGGACAAAACAACCAGATTACTTATACCCCTGTTATTATTTTTTACCGGCTATGCAAATGCACAATCAATATCAGGAAAAATATTTGATAGTACCAATAGCAAAAGCATACAAAATGCTGTGGTAGCAATTATAAAGCCGGTAGATTCTATCTTAATAAAATTTATCAGAACAAATAACGAGGGAGATTTTGAATTAAAAAATATTCCTGCCGGTAAGTATATTTTAATGATTACGCATCCTTTATATGCAGATTATGTAGATGACATTATTACCACAGCAAAAGGCCTTCAGCTAAACACCGTTTCATTTATCCCAAAGAGCAAGTTGTTGCAGGAAGTAATTGTAAAATCCGGTTCACCTATAAAAATTAAAGGCGATACTGTTTCTTATACAGCAGATAGCTTTAAAGTAAGCGCCAATGCAAATGTAGAAGAGTTACTAAAAAAACTACCGGGTATACAGGTAGATAAGGATGGCAAGATAAAAGCAATGGGCGAGCAGGTGAAGAAAGTTTTAGTGGATGGAGAAGAGTTTTTTGGCGATGACCCCGGCATGGCAGTAAAAAACTTAAGAGCCGATGCGGTAAAGGAAGTACAGGTGTATGATAAAAAAAGTGAGCAAGCAGAATTTACAGGTATTGATGACGGACAAAAACAAAAAACCATTAACCTTAAATTAAAGGAGGATAAAAAGAAAGGATATTTCGGTAAATTGGATGCAGCTGCAGGACCACAAAAAAGTATTGATAACCGCTACAACAGTAACGCTTTGTTCAATGCTTTTAAAGGTAAACGAAAGTTATCGGCCTTTTTACTCAACGGCAATACCGGGCAGGATGGATTGAGCTGGCAAGACAACGAAAAGTTTGGAGGAGAAAATGATAATGTAAGTATGAGCGTAGATGAAGAAGGCGGCATGATGTATATGTGGCGTGGCGGTGGCAGCGACGATGAGCCAAATATCAACACACAAAACGGATTTATCAACAATTTTAATGCTGGCCTTCATTATTCTAATAAATGGGATGATAAGAGAACCTTGATGTTGTCGCCCAAGTTTAACAGGCAATTGTACAACAACCAACGGTCAACTTTTACACAGCGACAAGTTGGCGACTCTATATTGAATGAAAACAATGTTTTAAACCAGGATGTAAATAGATATAATTATAAAAACAACCTGAGTTATGATATTAAATTCGATTCGAGCAACAGTTTAAAAATGACCTTAAAAGCTAATTTTTATCACACAGAAAGCACCGAAGAAAGTGCGTCAGACACCAGGAGTAACACAGAAATAATCAAAAATAAAACGCAAAAATTATTAAAGCAAAATTCAGATAAAAATGCAATTACAGCCAGTGCTATCTTTCGTCATAAGTTTAAAAAAGCGAGGAGAACTTTCTCTATAAACACAGACTGGAACAGGATTAGCACAGAAGGACTTAATTTGTTACAAGCCAATAACCAGTCTTATTTTGATGGCTTATTATCAGCTACCCAAGTACAAAACCAACAAATAGCAATTGACAAATCAACCAAAAACATAACAGCCAAAGCTGTTTATACAGAGCCCTTAAATAAAAAATATTCGTTGGAACTGGCATATGAATTAATTTACTCCAAAGGCATTAACAACCAGGTTACCAATAGTTACTCCACGTCATCTGGAAAGTACGACGACCTGATAGATACACTGAGTAATAATTTTGATCAAAAAATTGTAATCAATAAGCCATCTGCCAAAATCAGTTATAACTTTAAGAAAATCAAATTTAATTTTGGAAGCGGTTTTGGGATAACAAAGTTTGATTTCAGGGATATTTCTTATGATAAAGATTATGTAAGAAACTACGTTAATTTATTTCCTGCTGCCTCCTTCAATTATACTTACAAACCCAATCACAGCATTAATTTTTCCTTTAATGGCAATACCACCCAACCTACGCTTAACCAGTTGCAGCCATTAAGAAACAACAATGACTTTTTCAACCAATATTTAGGCAATCCGGATTTAAAACCATCATTTACCCAATCATATAATTTATCACACCAATCTTACAATTTCCTTAAAGACTTGTGGATTTATCAATCGTTCAATATAAGAAATACAGTTAACTCAATAACCAACAGTTCAACAATAAACCTGGACAATGGTAAAACGGTTACAAAACCTGTAAATACCAATGGAAATATTTCTATGAATTTTTGGAGTGGAGTTGGTTTTAAACTAAAGAAATTAAATACCAACGTAAATATTCAGCCCAACTTTAATTATTCAAAGTTCGCCGATGTTATTAACGGACGAACCAGCTTTTCAAAAACATTCAATGGAGGTCTTGGTTTATATATGAGCAAAACAAAAGAGAAGAAATATGATATTTCTATAGGAAATGATTTTGCCTATAACAGAAACACCACTTCTCAAAACAGTTTAGTTAATAGCTTTTATACCAATACAGTTTCCGTAAATACCACTGTTTATTATAAAAAAGTATGGTCAGTAACAACAGACTATAACTTTTTTGCCAGGCAAAAAACAGTACAATTTCAAAACAATCTCACCAACCATATTTGGAACGCAAAATTGCAGCGCACCTTTAAGGAAAATGAATTCACTGCTTATTTTTTAATCAGAGATATACTTAAACAGAATACCGGTATTGAAAGAAACTTTTATGGCAATACCTCAACTGAAGTTAGAAACCAGCGGCTGCAACAATATTGGATGATTGGCTTTACCTGGGATTTTAAAAATAAGTTGAGCAAAAAATAGAAGCTGTTTTAGAATTAAAAATAAAAATGAACTGAAAAAAATAATATGAAAAAAGCAAACATTATTCTGCTCCTGCTAACTATAATAGGTTTTCACGCAAAAGCACAGATATTCATTGATAAGGCGGTTATTGAGTTTGAGGTAAAAACCAATGTAAAGAAAACAATGGGTTCCGGCCAATGGGCCGATATGTTGAAGGAAAATATGCCACAATTTAAAACGGCGTATTATCAATACAGTTTTAGTGGTAACAAAAGTATCTATAAGTTTAATCGTTGGGATGAGGGACCTAAAGTGCCTGAATTTATGAGGAGGGATGACGAACAGCAGATTTATTTTTTTGATTACAATACAAACAAAACCTATCAGCAAAAAGCAATTGTAGGATCCAACTTTTTTTTAGAAGACAGCATTTCAAAAATTGACTGGCGGCTTACCAACGAAAGCAGGGTAATTGCCGGATTTAATTGCCGAAAAGCAATCGGAAAAATAATGGATAGTGTTTATGTTTTTGCATTTTACACGGATGAAATATTGATACCCGGTGGCCCCTGCACCATTAATGGTTTACCTGGAATGATATTGGGTGTGACTATTCCCAGAATGTACGTTTCATTTATTGCAACCAAACTTACTATCAGCAGTGTAAATGAAGACGAGATAAAACCTGTAACAGCAAAAAAATTTAGCAGCATGGCTGCAATAAAAACCCTCATTACCGAAAGATCAAAAGAATGGAGTAGTGATGATGATGAGGATTCTAAAGCATGGAAAGATCAATTTGTTTGGAAAGCATTGTTATAAAAAAAAGCAGTGGATGCTACTTTTCTATAACCAATATTCCCCCTGTTTACATCAATTTGTTACATCAGTTCTTTCAATAATTTTACTACAGTATCAATTTCTTCTTTAGTGTTGTGTTTACTGAAACTAAATCTTACGGGTATTTGGTTGGGATTATTGTTGATGGCACGTATTACATGAGAACCTGCATCAGCGCCGCTTGTGCAGGCACTTCCACCACTTACACATACATTATGTATATCCAGGTTAAATAGTAACATCTCCGATTTTTCTGATTTCGAAAAGCTTGCATTCAGTACGGTATATAAACTCTGCCCGTAAACATCGCCATTAAAAGAAACGCCTGGAATGTATTTTTTTAATTCGTCCAGCAAGTAATACTTTAATGTCCCGACATATGCAGCATCTTCCTCGTAAGTTGCAGTTGCAAGTTCGAGTGCTTTGGCAAAACCTACAATACCATATAGGTTTTCTGTCCCTGCTCTCATGTCTCTTTCCTGTCCACCTCCATGAATGAATGGGGTTATCCGAACGTTTTCATTGATGTATAAAAGTCCAACACCTTTTGGACCGTGAAATTTATGAGCAGCACCGGTAATAAAATGTACGGGTGTATTTCTTAAATCAAAAGGATAGTGACCAACTGTTTGCACGGTATCACTATGAAAAATGGCATTGTATAATTTACACAGCTCACCCACTGCATGTATGTCAAGTATATTTCCTATCTCATTATTGGCATGCATTAAGGTTACCAAGGATTTTTTATCAGTACCCGCCAGTAATTTTTCAAGGTCGTCTAAATCGATATGTCCATTAGGGAGTAGTTTTACATAACTAACTTTAGCAAGGTCAAGTTTATCGAGATATTCCACCGTATGCAGGGTGGCATGGTGTTCAATGGATGAAGTAATAATATGCTTACAACCCAAATCACGTACTGCAGCCATAATAGCTGTATTGCTACTTTCGGTGCCACCACTTGTAAAGAATATTTCTGCAGGATGGGCATTCAATATTTTAGCTACTGATTTTCTTGACTGTTCAATTGCCATCCTGGTTTCTCTTCCATAGGAATAAATGGAGGATGGGTTGCCAAATTTTTCTGTAAGAAAAGGAAGCATTGTATCCAATACTTCTTTGTCTAGTTGTGTTGTTGCTGCATTATCTAAATAAATTCTCATTTTACCCAAACCCCGGGTGGGGCTCATTTTCTTTAATCAATAATATTAAAACTCTTTGGGAAATGATTGTTTGTAAAAAATAAAATATCCTACATAATCTATCTCTAATCCCAATAAACTCCATTAACTCTATCAACCAATTAACTCTATCTACCTAAAAAAAACTACATCACCTCCTTAATATCCTTCATCAATTTACGGGCAATATTTTCTGCAGTTGTTTCAAAATTACTTTCAGCATATATCCGGATGATGGGCTCCGTATTGCTTGTTCTTAAGTGAACCCAATCAGTATCAAATTCAATCTTAAGCCCATCTTCTGCATTGATGGGTTGATTTTTATATTTGATCTTTATTTTTTCGAAAACTGTTTTTACATCAACATTTTTTTCAAGGGTAATTTTATTTTTACTGATAAAATAATGAGGATAGGTGTTTCTTAACTGGCGGATACTTTTTTTATGCTGTGCAAGGTGTGTTAAAAACAAGGCAATCCCAATTAAAGCATCCCTTCCATAGTGCAACTCTGGAACAATAATACCGCCGTTACCTTCACCTCCAATTACTGCATTTACTGCTTTCATTTTTGTTACCACATTCACTTCGCCAACAGCACTGGGAAAATATGTGCCACCATGTTTTTCAGTAACATCTCTTAATGCCCTTGTGGAACTCATATTGGATACGGTATTTCCTTTTCTTTTACTCAGGATATAATCCGCAACAGCCACAAGTGTGTATTCTTCACCAAACATACTGCCATCCTCACATACAAAACATAACCTATCTACATCCGGATCAACAGCAATTCCTAAACTGGCATTTTGTTTTACCACCTCCTGGCTCAATTGATTCAAATGTTCTGGCAAAGGCTCAGGATTGTGTGCAAACTTACCATTCACTTCCCCATTCAACAGTTCAATGTCTTTAACACCCAATGCCTTTAATAATGCCGGCACAGCAATAGCGCCGGTACTGTTTACAGCATCTACAACAATTTTAAATTTTGCTTTTTTGATAGCGGCTACGTCTACTAAATCGTAATTTACTACAGCGTCAATATGTTTTTGTAACGAGGTAGTATCATTTACAACAGTGCCTAATTTATCAACCACTGCAAAATTAAAATCCTCATTGGCTGCTATTTCAAGAACCCGTGCACCTTCATCAGCATTAATAAATTCTCCTTTGCTGTTCAATAATTTTAACGCATTCCATTCTTTGGGGTTATGGCTTGCAGTTAGTATGATGCCACCGGCAGCATTTTCAAAAACCACCGCCATTTCTACGGTAGGTGTGGTACTGTAGTCAACATCAATTACATTTAAACCCAGGGCAGTTAAAGTGCTTATTACAAGATCTTTCACCATTCCTCCACTTATACGACCATCTCTGCCAACCACAATTTTTGCCGGAGCAGTATTTTTTTCTGCAGCTCTTTCATTTAACAGCAATGTGCCATATGCAGCAGTAAATTTTACAATGTCTAGTGGAGTAAGGTTGTCGCCGGTTTTACCGCCAATAGTTCCTCTAATGCCGGAAATGCTTTTTATCAATGCCATACCAAACCTAATTTAAGTTGGACAAAGATAAAGAACGGGATGTAATTATTGCAGGGATAAAATGTAGAACCTCTTTTCAACCATTTGATAGCAGGATAAAAATTATCTTTGCAAAAAAAAATAATAAATATGTGGCTAAACAACATTTTGGAAACAATTGGCAATACACCGCTCATCAGGTTAAATAAAATCACTAAAGAACTGCCTTGTACTGTATTGGCCAAAGTTGAATATTTTAATCCCGGCAATAGTATCAAAGATCGGATGGCGTTAAAAATGCTGGAGGTGGCAGAAAAGGAAGGTAAAATAAAACCCGGTGGTACCATCATAGAAGGAACAAGTGGAAATACCGGTATGGGCCTGGCATTGGCAGCTTGTGTAAAGGGTTACAAGTGCATTTTTACCACAACCGAAAAACAATCAAAAGAAAAAGCTGATATTTTAAAAGCGGTAGGTGCTGAGGTTATTATTTGTCCAACCAATGTTGAGCCGGAAGATCCCCGTTCTTATTATTCGGTAAGTAAAAGACTTGCAAAGGAGGTACCCAATAGCTGGTATGTAAACCAGTACGATAATCTTGCAAACAGACAGGCGCATTACGAACAAACCGGACCGGAAATATGGGAGCAAACTGAAGGAAAGGTTACACATTTAGTGGTAGCAACCGGCACCGGAGGCACCATTGTAGGAACTGCAAAATATTTAAAAGAAAAAAATCCCGATATTAAAGTATGGGCAATTGACAGCTATGGCAGTTTATTAAAAAAATATTTTGAAACAGGTGAGCTTGATCAAAAAGAAGTATATCCATATATCAGTGAAGGTTTTGGTGAAGATTTTGTGCCACAGAATTATGATATGACACTGATTGATGCATTCACAAAAGTTACTGATAAAGATGGCGCAATTATGGCAAGGCGTATTGCAAAGGAAGAAGGTATTTTTATAGGCTATAGTGCCGGAAGCTGCTTGCAGGGTGTATTTCAACTAAAAGATCAACTAAAAAAAGATGATGTGGTGGTATGTATTTTTCACGACCACGGCAGCCGGTATGTTGGAAAAATTTACAACGATCAATGGATGATTGAAAGAGGATTTTTAGAAGTAAAAACTTTTAAAGATTTAATAAGCGGGCGTGGCACACAAAAATTATTGGTATTAACTTCAACTGATATTGTTTCTACAGCGATTGCAATGATGAAAAAATATGAGATTGAAAATATTCCCGTAATTGATAAGGGGATTAATGTAGGGGCTATATCGGAAGGTGGGTTATTTGATAACTTATTGAACGACCCCGGCATTGTTTCAAAAACAGTAGGTGAAGTAATGGAAAGCGCTTATCCGGAAGTTGCTTTTGATACGCCTGTAGAAAGATTAAGCAACTTTATTAACAAAGATAACGGTGCCGTATTGAGTAAAGATGAAGGTGGAACTTATCATATTGTTACCAAGTACGACATTATACAGAGTCTTACAAAATAGCCATACGGAAAAATACGAGATTGCACCAAATTGAAGATGGTGCTGCATTTAAATGATGCAGCACCTTTTTTTTATCAATAACTATCTTAAAGAAAACGTACAACTACGTTTTTTTTTACTCGTATCCCCCCATCTTAAAAAGGGTACATTTTCGTGTTGATAAGTATTTACTTATAAAAAAAATAGAGCGTTAATGCTCTTTTCTGTGAACAAAATGTGAACAATATTTGTATCGAAGTTGATTGATAAAGATTCATTATCAATCTTGTCCAAAAATCCTGACAAAACCTAAACCAGATTAAAACCAATATCATTGAAAAGCAACGATAAAATCCAGTATCAGTCAACTTCGTTTTTTGTTTTTTTTAGAACCAATTATCTGTCACTTGCTTAAATAAGACAATTGACAATCGTTTAAAATATTCCTGGGAAAACAAATTAATCCGATACAATATAGAAAGTGAATTATTAATTTGTCTTTTTGAAAAACCAACCAAACCCGAACGTAAACCAGTATAATCTTAACCTTTAGAAAATTGTTAGATCATTTTTTGTTTAACTTATTTTGATAAGTAAATGTAACCCTGAGCTCTGTTTTAATTTCATTAAAACCTGAGAAACCACCAAGTGATTTTGTTTTGGCTTAACCCAAGAATGAGTCAAGACGCTGCTTCCACAGATTAATCTGTGGAAGTTTTTTTATTATAATAGCACCAGTGTTAATTTATTGTGAATGGTGAATATTTCATCATTCATCACCCGAAAGGCCCCGGTTCACAAATCGACACGTTATTTTTTTCTTAGCCTTGTACCAGCAAGTATTCTAATTGAATTAAAAATTCACAAAACTTATTTGCAATTATTTACCCGAATGATACTTTGAATTTATTTGCATAAAGGAATCAGGTGCGGCGGAATCTATAAATTATCTACAATTAACTTCTTAAATACAGGCACAGCTTTTTTCTGAGCAGCTAATATTCTTAAGCAACTCAATTAAGCGATTTGACAACTACCTATTGTTAAAAACGCTGTCAGGTTATAAATTATCTTCTGCATCAAAGTATATACAGTACAGTAATAATAACTTGTATTTTTTATAAATCAAAAACGTACTTACTCGCCAGAAATGTGTAACAATGAACCCATCTGGGAACATTACGTTACACAAAGTAGTATTAGTACGGTAATCATACTATGGCAACGGTATTTATACTGCCATATAAACAGGGCAGTTTTTCTCTTTATTGTTTCAATTAATTAACTGAGTTTTGTGTCAGAAGTTGATTGATATGTTTTAATTATCAATCCATTCCAATATCCAGATTAACCATCAAGATTTCTATCCAAGATCTTAATAAAAGCTGAAAAAATCCAATATCAGTCAACTTCTATTTTCTGAATTGTTACTAAATTAATAAATAAAGAAAAAAGCACAATATCCATATGAAGACCTTGTTATCCAAATCCTGTTAAAAACGTAAAACCAAATCCAGGGGCTAATTGTAAGTAAAAGCAAGCTGTCCCGAAAAACCAAATTAAATATCCCGGGTTTATGCTGTAAAAAGCGATGATAACTCAAAAACCAATTAAAAACAATATCCTAAGCCTATGCTGTAAAAAGCGATGATGGCAGAAAAAAAACCAACACACTGAAACCGGAAATGAATTATTTCTGGGGAGGAAACCCCTCAAAGATTTTAAGATCCCCGAACAAAGCGAAAGAATTGTTCTACAAGTTTACATCCACAGTTTGTACCGATTACAGCTGTGGATGTTCTTGTTTATACGATATTCTTTTGTCTCTATTTCATCCTGTTTTTTCTGTTTTTTTCTTAGCGTAAAAGAATAAAATTGAATTATGACTTTTAAAAGAATTGCCTGTTAAATCATCTTGCGATTATAGGTAACCGTCTATGTACAATAAAACTGCACTATCACTATTTTTTGCGTAAAAATAACATCTGCTAAATCGGGCGTTAACACTATCTTTTTTTTTTCAAAAGTCAGCTTACATTTTTATTATCTAAAATTGGATTATTATATAAAGCAATATGGTATTGGCTTTCATAAAAAAAAATAAAATTATTTTTTAATTTAAACATGATAAATAAAAAAAAAGAAGTAAAATATTCAGAAGATTTTTTTACCATTTTAAAATAAAATTTTTAATCTGTCGTTTTAGATTCAGTATCCAAACAAAAGAAAAACAATAATCGATTTCCTATTGAAAACTACAGAAATCCAATTTCTAAAGATGACCAAAAACCAAATCCTGGGACTATGCCTTAAAAAGCGACGATGACCCAAAAAACCAAATCCAATGTTCCGAGTTTATGCCGTAAAAAGCGATGATAACTCAAAAGCCAGTTAAAAACCAATATCCTAAGCCTATGCTGTAAAAAGCGATGATGGCAGAGAAAAGATCAACACTGAAAAACGGAAATTAAACGATTTCCGGAGAGGAAACCCCTCAAAGCATTCAAAGATCCCCGAATGGTCCTTAACCGGAACATTCACCAAGCTTACTTCCACAGACTATGAAAACTAGACACTGTGGAAGTTCTTGTTTTTAGCCATCTCCCCCACTCTTTTAAAAATATTTTTTGTAGTTTATTTCTGGTGTAGCGCATTTTTATAATTTTATAGGATGTTATTACAGTCAACCAGCCAGTTTAAAATAAAACCGTTAAGAATTATCTCACTTGTTCCGTCTCAAACTGAATTATTATTTTATTTAGGATTAGCTGAATATGTAGTTGGCATAACTAAATTCTGTGTTCATCCCGCCAACTGGCAATCAACCAAATCTATTGTAGGTGGAACTAAAAATATAAACATCGAAAAAATCAAAAATCTTAATCCGGATTTGATAATTGCCAACAACGAAGAAAATGTTAAAGAGCAAATAATGGAACTGAGTCAGAATTTTCCTGTGTGGGTAACTGATGTAACCAACCTGCAGGATGCGTTTCAAATGATAATTGACATCAGTGAGCTTTCAAAAACCGTGTCAACAGGAAATAAGCTGGTGATTGAAATAGAAACCGTCTTCAAAAATTTACCCACCAATACAAATAAAATAAAAACCTGTTACCTTATCTGGAAAGCTCCCTATATGACGATCGGCGGCGATACTTTTATAAATAGCATGCTTACCTATTGTGGATTTTTAAATTTGTACGCAGATTTAAAAAGATACCCTGTGGTGCAAATAAATGATTTGATTGAAAAGAATTGTAAATTATTACTGTTATCTACAGAGCCCTACCCTTTTCAACAAAAACATATTATAGAACTACAGCAGCAATTACCTGGAACTACCATTTTATTAGCAGATGGTGAAATGTTTAGCTGGTATGGCAGCAGGTTATTAAAGGCTCCGGCATATTTCCGCCAGCTAATAGCACTGGCAGAAAATTAATTCGAAAAGTAGCATCAGCCAGTATTATACTTCTGCTCTAAACTATCTGTATCCATGAAAATTTATTAATCACCTAACTTCAAGGGCTATATATATTGAAAAAGAATAAAACTACCAGTTTTTAATATGATTCAATACATGATAAACAAAGTTTAATTCCTTTACTTTTGTACAAAAACAACCACATATGAGTAAATACAATTCAGGCGTTTTATTCGGAAAAGAATTAGAAGCGCTTTACAATGATGCTAAGGATAATCAGTTTGCGCTACCAGCCGTTAACTGTATAGGTACCGATACAATCAATGCCACTTTAGAAACAGCAGCAAAAGTAAACTCTCCCGTTATAATCCAGTTTAGCAATGGCGGTGCACAATTTATCGCAGGAAAAGGAATGCCAAATGATAAATTACAAGCAAATATTTCGGGTGGAATATCCGGAGCCTTGCATGTACACAATGTTGCAAAACATTACGGCGTACCAGTAGTTTTGCACACAGACCATGCAGCTAAAAAATGGTTACCATGGATAAGTGGTTTGATAGATGCAGGAGAACAATTTTACAAAGAAAAAGGTCAGCCCCTTTTTAGTTCGCATATGCTTGATTTAAGCGAAGAACCCATTGAAGAAAATATTCACACTTCAGTAGAATTTTTTAAACGCATGGCACCATTGGGCATGAGTATAGAAATTGAATTAGGTGTTACAGGTGGTGAAGAAGATGGTGTTGATAACAGTGATGTTGAAAATGATAAATTATACACACAACCACAGCACGTTGCTTATTCTTACACAGAATTGGGTAAAGTAAGTAATATGTTTACAATAGCCGCTGCTTTTGGAAATGTGCATGGAGTTTACAAGCCAGGGAATGTAGAATTAAGACCAGAAATCTTAAACAACAGCCAGGTATTTATAGAAAATGAATTAAAAACCGGGCCTAAGCCAGTTTATTTTGTATTCCATGGTGGTAGCGGATCTCCGCAACATCAAATACGGGAGGCTATTGGATATGGTGCCATAAAAATGAATATTGATACCGATTTGCAGTGGGCATTTTGGGAAGGTGTTTTAAACAATTACAAAAAGAATGAAGGGTATCTTCAAGGGCAGCTTGGAAATCCGGAAGGCGCTGACAAGCCCAACAAAAAGCAATACGATCCAAGGGTTTGGTTACGCAAGGGGCAAGAAACTTTTATTAAAAGATTAGAAGTTGCTTTTGACGATCTTAATTGTATCAACCGCAATGCCTAAAATACAAAGTAACCATTAGTTATTTGTTTAGGAACTATTAATTGTAAAATGCTATTGCATTAAAGAATTTACCAAGAATATTTAATACTGTTGCATATGTCAAAAGAAGAAGATTTCGACTTTCTGTTGGGTGATGAAAGTAGTAATACAGGGGCCACATCTAAAACATCTACCGGTTGGTTTAAAAGGAAGAAAAAAGGGATACTTACAGAAACGAAAG